>CAZCHZ010000184.1:0-3705 GCA_964498615.1 uncultured Legionellaceae bacterium
GCTGTGTAAAATTTCTTTTGTGTATTTAACATAGTATTTCCTTTGCTTAAATATTTGGCTGCCCCTCTCGAAGGCTAGGTGCTTCGAGCGCAAGCATGTGTTTACATTCCTCTCTATAACTTAACACTACACCTCTTGCCGAATTCAGTCAAACTGTTTTTAAAAAAAATTTTATTACTTTTTTAAAATGTCCCCTTACATTCTTTTGGCTGGTACTTTTTAATACTTAAAGAAATTCATTAGGATCATTGTCTTGAATACTCTGACCTTGGCAAGCATGATTCGGACTTGCACAATCATTTGCGCCTTTTTTGCTGATCCCAAAACATTTTTCAGAATTTGGCGCAGCAGCGGCGGCTGCGGCCATGCTTGTATTTGTACTGGTAGTGACACCTGCAAGTACGATAGCAGAAACAAGGGTTTTAACCCAGGGGGTGGATTCAGACATGTATATTCTCCTAACGCAGATCAAAAGAACTTATTAAAGTGTGTGTTAGGATGGAGGTTCTGTCAAACAAGACAATAACCTTGTCAAGAAAGGCAGTATGAGTTGTTTGATGTAGCTATTGATCTAGAAATCTGCTGCGCGTTTGATAATAATCATCATAGGAATAGGGCGTACCATTAGATCTTGGATCATTATAATTTGTAAATGGATCATATGGCTTTTTAAATTCTAAGCCCCCATCACAGCAGCAGCCCGCAAGACAAGCAAGTACTAAGGTAATTCCAGCTAACTTGACTAGCATATATTTCTCCTCATTACTGTTCTTGATAAACTTGTTCTGTGTGCAGGCCTCGTTCATAGTAAAAGCCATCAGGGTAGGGGTAATTGTCCGCATAATAGGTTGAACCCACGTATTTTTTATCCAGGAAACAACCTGTTAAACAAGCCAACCCTAAGGCAATCACCATCAGTTTTAAATACACGCAATGCTCCTGAATTGTTATTTAGACTGCATTCTGAAACATAGGGTAGGTCGGTGTCAGACACCAACAAAGGTGTCAGACACCAACCTATAGTTAAACTATTGTTTTTAAATAGATTAGCGTCAGATCTCTATTGTATCTATTGTATTGAAATAAAGATTATTGGTGGCCAGAGAGGGAATTGAACCCCCGACACGAGGATTTTCAGTCCTCTGCTCTACCAACTGAGCTATCTGGCCAAAAGAAAGAAGTATTAAACCGCAACTTTGTTCTTGACGTCAAGCAAACTTTTAAAATTAGAAAGCTAAATTTCACATCTCATCTATAGTCTCTAGAGACTATAAACTAGATAAAAGCCGCTTAACAGGTGCTGGCAGTCCACCTTTTACAAAAGCAGGATGATGCCAAGCATATTGTCCAGTCAAGGCTGGCAAGGTTTTATTCGCAATTTCGCACATCACAGGCACTATCTCTAAGTGAAAATGCGTAAAAGTATGGCGAAAGCTGGGTAAAGATTTTTTTTGATGTACTTTAAGTTTGAAATGTTTTTTACAAAACGCCTCAAGATCAGTATCCAGAGAATATTCTGGTAGACTCCATAAGCCGCCCCAAACACCTTTAGCGGGACGTTTTTCTAATAACACTGCATTTTGCTTTGGGTGTGAGAGGATCAATAAATGTGCGGTTTTTGTTGGGATACTTTTTCGAGGACGCTTTTCTGGGTAGGCATTTACCTTATTTTCTTGTCTTGCTTGGCAATCCTTATTAAGCGGACATATCTCACATTTAGGTTGAGAACGTCTGCAAATAGTCGCGCCTAAATCCATCATGGCTTGGGTGTAATGCGCAACATCTTTTTTTGGGGTTAATTTTTCAGCAATTTCCCAAAGAATATTTTCGGTATTGGGCGTACCTGGAAAGCCAGGGATTGCAAAATATCTGCATAAGACACGTTTAACATTACCATCCAAAATAGCGTAGGGCAGGTGCTGGCTAATGGCTAAAATAGCACCCGCAGTAGAGCGGCCAATGCCTGGTAAGGCTAACACTTTATCGAAAGTGATTGGGAATTTTCCCGCATGATTTTGCATAATCAGCTTGGCCGCCTGATGTAAATTTCTGGCTCTGGCGTAATACCCTAAGCCTGTCCATAGTGCGAGTACTTGATCTAATTTTGCTTTTGCAAGGCTCTCAACATCAGGAAAAGCTTTCATAAAACGATGGTAGTAGGGAATGACAGTATTAACTTGTGTTTGTTGTAACATGATTTCTGATATCCAAACACGATAGGCATTTGGGTTTTCTTGCCAGGGTAAATGTTTTCTGCCTGCTTTAGTAAACCATCGCAGGACACGCCTATTAAAAATCATGTCATATTTTTTTCAAGGTTTAAAAACCAAAAGCTTTGGTAACGCCTTCTTCAATTAATTTGTCAAATTTATCTGTTTTTTCCGATTTCCCTGATGTGTCTATTTTGGTTTTGTCTGTTTTGGGGGCATGTAATTTTGCAGCTTGTAGAATCCCTTGTGTATAACTTGCAAAATTTGGTTGTAATTCAGGGTTGTTAAACGGACCTCTGATATAGATGGGCAAGGCAGTTTCTGTCAGTAATGTTGCCCAATTGGCGTTTAGTGCGAGAGGAGAACTTGACCAGGCTGAAACCTGGTATTTAATATCATTATTTACAAAATCCAATGTGCCTTTGCCTTCTAGTCGGTACTCTGGATGAGACATGGCAAAATCGCTATTTTGCATCATGCCTTCGTGAAAATGTAAACTTGCAGTTGTTGATGCAAAGGGGGTAGATAAAAGATGACTGTTGGCAGATTGATATGCCCATGCTTCCAGCGCTTGTCGTAGACTGGAGGCGAGGTTGATGGTTTCTTTTTTTGAGAAGGCTTCTGCGATTGCTTGAACAGAACCCCTTGTTTTTTGTAAGAGTGAAACCAGATCCATGCCTGCCCATTTCCCGTCTAAGATTTGTAGTTCGATATCGCCAGAAAGGCTATGCAAAAGTTCTGCGAACGATGCCCCTGTGGCTCTTAACTGCATTTTGGTATGCGCACTGCCATGCAATGTGTCAGCATATCCCATGAGGCCTAAAATATCATTGATTTCAAAATTATCACCTTGATGATGCAGTGACACTTTGGGTTTGCTTTCACGAAAATCCATTTCTAGGGTTCCTTGATGATGTCCTTTACCCGTGTGGAATTCAATAGGACGTAGCGCAAGTACCGATCCTTGCATTGAAAACTGCGTTTTAAAATCTGGAATTTTCACAGGGTGAGGTTGTCTGCCCAATGCAGTGAGTAGAGGTGCGAGATCGAGATCTGTGATATCTATTTTGCCTTTGATGAGGGGGCGAGTGCTTGAATGAGAAATCATCATGTCCCCAGAGAGCACAGAAGCCGGGTGGTCTCGATATTGTGTTTTGATATGAATGTGTTCTAGATGAATACGGTTGAATTTGGGTTGAAATTGCCATTCAGCGTGTAAGTCGAAAGAACCCAGATCGCTGCCATGAACATCTTGGACTGTAAAATGACAAGATAAGGGCGTGAGAGTATCCATTGGTCCCAAAAATAATTTCTGCGCATCTGCTGTTAAGTGGGTGATGAGATAGTTTTCGTTATTGAGATTATCTCGCCAGTTAATTTTACCTTCTTCCACGCGAAGGCCATTTAACAATATATGCGTAGAAAAAATATGTCCCAGGGTTTTTGGATGCCAACGCAGAAATAAATCCTGCCAATTATTATGCTCTGTTCCCTC
>CAZCHZ010000185.1:0-3699 GCA_964498615.1 uncultured Legionellaceae bacterium
ATGCCTCGTTCAGACCTATAATCTGTGTCTTGTTTTTGCTGAAAAACTTACTCATTTCTTTAGCAGGCACCAATTTTGTAAATTGTATGCTGAGACTCCTGCCTTGTGGATCATATCCGTAAAGAGCGCCAACGCTATTCAGCCAACCCGGATATTTAGCATTAAAATTAACAATCGCTTTTGGTAGGGCTTTTAAGTAAAGCGCTGTTACAATTTCTGAGTTCTTTTTGTTAAGGGCTTGCATCTTTTCCATTGCTTTCGCGCAAAGGGATTTAGCAATTTCGCCCGCAAGAGCTTTTGTAATAATCATGGTTATGTAGTTTTTAGATTTTTTTTTCTTTTATTATTCGCCTGAACCTTTGCAGTGGCCCAACGGCAGTTTTTCGGAGTGTAATTTCTTTTAGGGTTGATCCTGTCTAAAGTTAGATACTTGTTTTTCCTTTCTCCCATATCAGCAAGGAAATTTTTGAACGTATACCAACGTTTCAGGACTTTAACCCCTTGACCGCCATAATGACGGAAATTAGAAGCCAGCGGATTATAACAACGCTGCATCATTGCCCGCCAACTGGCATAAGTAAGGGACCTACATTTCCCATGAATGGTGCGTTTCACGTAAGCATTGCAACCGCAAGAAGTAGTTTGGCCGCCCGTAAGCCGTGAACTCCTTATCTGTTTGGCATTGCCGCAATCACAAAGGCACCAATAATACGCAATACGTTTCTCGTTTCTATGACTTAACTCAACCACTTTGAGCAAACCAAAGCGTCTATTGATTAGGGATTTCATAAGGTTAATCCTTTTTATAAAATTTAGTTACATAGCCTTCAGCCGATAAGATTAAACCCGGTGCCCAGGGAATAGGCTGTCCCATTACTTCACAAATAATATTCAGTAGATAGTCAGGGGAATGATCTGAAGCCTCGATTATAATCTCATCATGAACATGCATAACAATTTTCAAAGTGATCTTATCTAGCTTCAAAATCGCTTCGGCCAAACAATCCCGGGCAATAGCCTGAACAATGTTTTCGACCAGTTTACCGCCGTAGGTATCGATAGAACACCAAATTTTCCTTTCCTGCGAAATGCCTTTATAGGTTAAACTATCCCCTCCCCATTTTGATTTCTTAAGTCGTGGTTGATAATATGAGAGTTTCCGGCCTGAAGGCAAACGAATAAACAGCCAATCGCGTTGAACACAGAATTTTAATCCTTTTGGCCCTACAAATACGCTTCCCGGGTCTTTGACTGCAGCGATTGCCAGTTCCTGCACTTTGTACCACAGCTTTTTAATATTTGGGTTTTCTTTTCTCCATATTTCCACTAATTCAGGATATTCATCCGCTGGGATTTCCTTCCCATAATCCATGCGCGCCATTGCATCGGGGCCCCCTTGAAAACCACAAGCGAGTGAAGCGACTTTACCCTTCTGTCTGTATGGGCTTTTCTTATCGATCAATTCGATTGGAATCTTAAACATCTTAGATGCTACAGCTATGTATAAATCTTCTCCATTAGCAAATACATCCATAACCCATTTTTCCCCGGCAAGCCATGCAATTATCCGCGCTTCAATGGCTGAAAAGTCAGCTACGCAAAAAACATGGTTTTTAGGCGCTACAAAGGCAGTTCGAATTAATTGGCTGAGAACATCAGGCACGTTACCGAAACAAAGCTGTAGCGTTTCCAGATCCCCGGCCTGCACTATTTCCCGTGCTAATTCCAAATCCTTCAAAAAGTTCTTGGGCAAATTTTGCATTTGGACAAGCCTCCCCGAGTTTCCAGTCACCCAAACTTTACCATTGCGACGCACTAAAAAAAACCCTGTGGAAGTCTGAGCACAATAAACTTTTCCCGCGTGATCGTGTTCCGTAATAAACTCTTTTCTTGTTTCAGTGTGTTTGGTGGGATTTAACCAGATATTCACTTTATATGCAGTTTTCCAATTTTCCTGTCGTGGTCTTGTAAGTATTGTAGCTGATCTCCCTGAAGTAACCGCCAACGCTTGAATAATATCAGCATTTTGTTTATTGGTCGTAACATACTGCATAGAATTAATGCTTGCAGTGCTCGAATCCCAATGTATTAACTCATCAAAGATAATATCTGCATTCTCATCTAATAGCCACCAACCAAATGTTTTTTCAGAGAACATTCGTAAATAAAGAGGCAAATCTCTGTTTTTGATCGTTACGCATGTTACTTGCCTATTTCTGTTGGCCACTAAGAAAATAATGCCTGCTTTACGTAATAGGCTTATACACCGTTCTATTTTCCTTTTCTTAGAGAAAGATAACCTTAGGTCCCCCGATTCACTGGTATAGTGTCCGTCAGCTTGAACCATAATAATGATTCTAAGCTCTAGATGTTCAAGAGAATTTGAGATAATACGTCGACCAGTAAAAGGAAATTTGAAACGTTTGTTTTTAAGAACGTCTAATTTTTCAGCCTGCCAGCCCGAATCAGTCCAGTAGGGCATTTTATGATCAGGGGTGCTTACTTGATCACATCGTTGACAATCTAAATGCAACATCTTTCCCGTATAGTCGAATTCTAAAGCCTTTGATTTTTGGAAAGATATAGTTTCAGTTTGTGGCGCCCAACAGGCTATTTCTCCACCTTGCCACATCTCTAAACTAACCCAACCCTTAGGGGTTAGAACTTCATGATCTCCCGTTAAGCAGTATCTTCCGGTACGATTAGCGCCATAGAACTGCAGTAACCCACGGATTCGGTTATCCTCTCCGCAACACGTGAGCATGGTCACATATTTACGGATAGAAGTCTTTGCGATTTCCTGTCTGAGCTGCAGCATTTGCTTTGCTTCGCCTTCTGCCAATTCCAGATAATCGGGAATACTGTTTTTCTGTAAATTGTCGAATTCATAACCCTGTTCGCTGAACCATGCAATTAACTGTGCATTACTGTTAGGGTTGGAAAGCCCTGTTATCTTAATGGCTTTATCGATTAATTGTTCCTGGTTATCCATGAACATCTGCACACAGTTTTCAACGAAAGGTTTATCAATTAAAACGCCTTCCGCGTTCATCTTATAATCGATTTCCCATAAACGTTTTTCTGTTTCGGGGATTTTGAACCATTCCAATTTCTTTCTTGCTTCCCTCTCCGCTTCCACATCGGCAATGTTATAGGTAATATACTGCTGCCACTTTTCCGGGTTGTGATGTGGCAGGTTACGCAGGCGCATACCGTTTGATTTCGTAGGCTTACAAGGCATAGAGAAGTAACGTATTAGCGCTTTACCCTCATCTATTTTTAAATTGGTAAGCCCTAAAGCTTTTGCCGATTCCCCAAGAGATAATGGAAGGCCAAGCATAGCGGATAGCATCATAGTGTCAAGCCATTGAGCCGGATCAAGCTGAATCCCTAAATGCTTTGACAGAGCAGTGATTTCAAAACCTGCGTTCCATGCCGTTTTAATATATTCTGGATCCTGCAAGGCTTCAATAAAAGAAGGGGTAACCCTAAATTTCTTATCCGTCAAATCAATATTTAAAACTTGGTCCTCTTCATAAGCAAAAGCCAATAATATAATCTTAAAAGAAGGGTGCGCAACGTATTTGTACATTCCTACTTTTCTAATATCCAAATCGCAATAAGTTTCTATATCAATGGAGAGATAGCGGGGCATGAGGTTGTATTTGTTTCTTCTACAGATTCGTTTTCGGGCTCATC
>CAZCHZ010000186.1:0-3681 GCA_964498615.1 uncultured Legionellaceae bacterium
AGCACATGTCAGGCAAGATGTGATAGAAAGCATGCTTGTCCAGACATGCATGATAAAAATGCCTATTGTTACCGTGCGCAATGTTATGAAACTTCAAGATTGCTTGCGAACGCATTGAATTTTACGTCTGTTCAATATGGTGTTTCTTTTCAATCTCGTTTAGGGCTTAGTCCTTGGATCAAACCTTATACGGATAAAGCACTTGCAAGTCTTGTGCGAAAGGGAATAAAGCACCTGGCGGTGGCATGTCCTTCTTTTGTGACAGATTGTTTGGAAACTTTAGAAGAAGTTAATATCAGAATGCGTGAAGATTGGTATAAACTAGGTGGCAAAGACTTTACATTTATTCATTGTTTAAATAGTCGTTCTACTTGGATAGAGACGCTAGCTAAGCTGTGTAAGTCATCCTCTCATTAATTTGCGTTGCGATATTATCGTATATGCTTGACATGAAAGCTGAACTCGGATAAAGTAAATGATGTAGATATTCATTTGGACAGGAAATAGACTTCGTGTATATGCAAAACTTTAAAAACAGGCAAAATATACAGGCACTTAGCTGCCAAGCCTTTTCTTTGTCCATAAAATCCTCCCTGCATTTTCTTTCCTTAGGTCTACTACTCGTCTTCTCTGCTTTCGCCTAGAGGGGTCGTCTATTGTCTTATCCTGCCGCCTTCTAGGCGGAATCCATAGGGATGAAAGACAATTTTCGTAAATCTTTAGGAGAGTATCATGAATATTCGATATACCTTGATTTGTATCATTGCTTGCATTTTTGCAGCGTTTTGTTTTGGTAAAGGCGTATGCGTTTATGCGGGCGAGAAACCCAAAATCATCGCAATTACCCAAATTGTTGAACATCCTTCTGCAGATGCCGTCAGAAAAGGGATCTTGGATGTGTTAACCGAGCATGGCTATCAGGATGGCAAAAACATTCAGATTATCTATGAAAATGCTCAGGGCAATATGACAACTGCATTGCAAATTGCACAAAAATTTGTAAGCCTTTCACCGGATGTGATTGTGCCCATTACAACCCCATCTAGTCAGGCAGTGGTTTCTGCTGCTAAGCATTCTCATATCCCTGTTGTTTTTGCCGCCGTCACAGATCCTATCAATGCAAAATTGGTGACTAACATGCAAGCACCAGGTGGAAATATCACGGGCACAACAGAATTTCCGCCTATTGCAAAACAACTTGCATTGATGCAAGAAATTTTGCCAAAGATTCAACGTTTGGGCGTAATTTACAATCCGGCTGAAATTAATTCTGTCAAGATTGTAAATATTATGAAGTCTCAGGCCTTTGCCAAGGGTATTAGCATCATTGAGAGAGCAGCCTCAAGTACCGCAGAGGTGCCTGCAGCCGCACAATCAGTTGCTTCACAAGTAGATGCCCTCTATGTACCCTTGGATAATATGGTGTTATCAGCAATGAATTCGGTGTTGAAGGAGGGTTTTAAACAACAAATCCCCGTTTTCTCAAGTGATCCGGATTCTGTTCAACAAGGGGTTTTGGCTTCAGTGAGTTATACACAATATGAAGCCGGACGTTTGGCTGGTGAGATGGTTATACGTATTATGGCCGGTGAAAATCCAGGACAAATCCCGGTTTCAAGTCCAGCCATTGCAAAATTATACATCAACCAGGACACTGCTAAGAAATTGCAAATAAGCCTTTCAGACAAAATTTTGAAAGAAGCCCAACAATAAATATATCAGGGGCCAGGTACTTGGCCCCTTGATGTGTTATATACTAAGAAAATGGATATTCTACATTTAGATCCCGTTTTATTGTCGCGCATCCAATTTGCGTTTACGATTAGTTTTCATATTATATTTCCTTCTTTTACAATTGGTTTAGCAAGTTGGCTTGTCGTAGTTGAAGGACTATGGTTAAAGACCAAAAATCCTGTTTACAGAAACATTTATAAATTTTGGGTGAAAATTTTTGCCGTTACTTTTGCTATGGGGGTTGTTTCTGGTGTCGTCATGTCCTATCAGTTTGGGACCAACTGGTCTGGATTTTCGGACAAAGTGGGGAATGTACTGGGTCCGCTCTTAGGCTTTGAGGTGCTAACTGCCTTTTTTTTGGAATCCTCGTTCCTGGGCATTATGCTTTTTGGTTGGAAACGTGTCAGTGCTGGCATGCATTTTGCTTCAACTTTAATCGTCGCCGCAGGCACCTTGATATCTGCTTTTTGGATCTTGGCAGCCAACAGTTGGATGCACACACCAGCAGGTTATGAAGTAAGAGAGGGTATTTTTTATCCCCTGAATTGGTTAGACATTATCTTTAACCCTTCTTTTCCTTATCGTTTTTTACATATGGTGACTGCCGCATATTTGACAACGGCTTTTGTCGTGGGAGGGGTTGCATCCTTGTATCTTTGGCAAAAACGTCATGTAGAATCTGCAAAAATTATGTTGGCGATGGCAATGCTGATGGCAGTGTTTGTGACACCCATTCAGATTTTCTTAGGTGATCAACATGGTCTGAATACAATGAAATATCAACCCATGAAAATAGCCGCAATAGAAGGAATTTATAATACGCAAAAAGGCGCTCCTTTACATCTTTTTGGTTGGCCGAATCAAACCACCGAAACTTTGGATTATGCAATTAACATCCCTAAATTGAGCAGCCTTATCTTGACACATAGTATGGAAGGCGAAGTGCAGGGATTAAAAGCTGTGTCTAAAGACGCACGCCCACCTGTTCTGCCCGTTTTCTTTGCCTTTCGTTTGATGGTGGGCATAGGTACTTTAATGTTGTGCACAGGCATTATTGCGGTTTGGTTATATTTTAAAAAACGTCTTTTTGAAAGTCGTCCCTTTCAAATTTGGTGTATGTTAATGACGCCTTCTGGTTTTATTGCCATCTTGTCTGGATGGTTTGTCACGGAAATTGGCAGGCAACCCTACATTGTCTATGGCATGATGCGAACTGTTGACGCGGTTTCACCGGTCGTTAATGAATATATTTTACTTTCTTTATTAGCTTTTATTCTAGTGTATGCTTTTGTGTTTGGTACTGGATTTTATTATATCTTAAAATTAATTAAGGATCCCGCATTGATTGAAAAAGAAGACACGTATGGTGGGCACGGTCAAAAAGCGCCTGTTATTTTAAGTGATGTCTACCAAGACATAGAATGAGGAAAAGAGCCATGATCAATTTTGATTCCTATCTTGATTTACCTTTGATTTGGGGGGGATTAATTGCAGCTGCGATTTTCTTTTATGTTGTCTTAGATGGTTTTGATTTAGGGATAGGCGTCTTATTCCCTTTTGCACCCAGCGAAACATGTCGAGACAAAATGATGAATTCGGTTGCACCCTTTTGGGATGGCAATGAAACTTGGCTAGTGCTGGGAGGCGCAGGTCTTTTTGCTGCATTTCCTTTAGCATATGCTATTTTGATGCCAGCTTTCTATATTCCCTTAATTTTGACTTTGCTTGGTTTAATATTTAGAGGTATTGCATTCGAATTTCGATTCAAAGCACACGAAAATTTTCGGCAGTTTTGGGATTATGTCTTTCATTTTGGATCCTTGCTTGCAGGTTTTTTTCAAGGAGTGATGTTAGGGACTTTTGTACAAGGGCTGCCTGTGCTCGATCGCCATTTTTCAGGCAATGGTTTTGAATGGCTAACACCTTTTTCTTTGATGTTATGTTTTT
>CAZCHZ010000187.1:0-3661 GCA_964498615.1 uncultured Legionellaceae bacterium
GCGAAGCTTGTTCAGATGCGATATTTTCAACAATTCCCTGATACACGAGAGATTCTATATAGCGAACCATCAAAGCATTCATTAAAACAATGGGTTCTGGTTCGTAAATATAATCCCAGAAATATTTTTGATGCGTTTCTGGATTCTTGGTGATGGGCAACAAAAGCTCTACATGAGGTTTTTGCACCATAGTATTCACAAATTCATTATACACAAGATATAAGCGGTCAATATTGCCATTATCATAGGCATCTAGCATCACTTTGACTGTACCTATGACATCTTGAACGGTAGGCGCATCTCCCAGTTTTGTGATAGAAGCAATGACATTACCCCCCATGCGATGAAAAAATTGTTCGGCTTTTCTCCCAATGGTGCATAATGATATCGGCACTTGCTTTTCATCCCAAGTACGCATGCTAATAAGCGTTGCGCGTAAAAGGTTAGCATTTAACCCCCCGCAAAGGCCTCTGTCGCTTGAAATGACGATAAATGCCACATTTTTCACTTCGCGTGCTATTAAATAGGGATGTTGATATTCTAATCTGCCACTGGTTAAACGCGCAATCACTTCTCGTATCCTGGCCGCATAGGGACGAGAAGTACGCATCCTCTCATGTGCTTTACGCATTTTACTTGCAGCCACCATTTCCATCGCACTTGTTATTTTTTTGGTATTTTTAATAATTTTAATTTTAGAGCGGATCTCTTTGGTACCTGACATTAAGCAACCTCTTTTTTCTTGAAAGCTTCGATCACTGCTTGCAATTCATTTGTTAAACTCTCTGTTAACTCATGCGCTTGATTAAGTGCTTCTAATAAATCCGGTTTTTCAGCTGCAACATAGGCTAATAAATCGTGTTCAAATTCTACCATTTTATTCACCTGCACATCATCCCAAAAGCCCTTATCTACTGCAAACAAGGCAATCGCCATCTCAGCAATAGACATGGGTTGATATTGTTTCTGTTTCATTACTTCAGTGACTCTTTGCCCTCTTTCAAGTTGTTTTCTGGTCACCTCGTCTAAATCAGAAGCAAACTGTGCGAATGCGGCAAGCTCTCGATACTGCGCCAAAGCTAATCGAATGCCACTTGCAAGTTTTTTGATAATTTTAGTTTGTGCAGCACCCCCAACACGTGAGACAGAAAGACCTGCATTAATCGCTGGTCTTATCCCTGCATTAAATAAATCTGTTTCTAAAAAGATTTGACCGTCGGTAATAGAAATAACATTGGTGGGTACAAAAGCAGATACATCTCCGGCTTGGGTTTCAATAATCGGTAAAGCAGTAAGCGATCCTGTTCGTCCCTTCACTTTTCCATGTGTGATTTTTTCAATATAGTCTTCACTGACACGTGCTGCTCTTTCTAAAAGACGAGAATGTAAATAAAAAACATCCCCTGGGTAAGCTTCTCGTCCAGGTGGTCTTCTTAATAAAAGAGACATTTGTCGGTAGGCCCATGCTTGTTTAGTTAAATCATCATAAATAATAAGCGCATCTTCGCCTTTATCTCGATAATATTCGCCCATCGCACAGCCTGCATAAGCTGATACATATTGCAAGGCAGCCGCTTCGGCAGCAGTTGCTTCGACAACCGTTGTATGCGCCATAGCACCCTGTTCTTCCAATTTACGCACAACGGCGGCGACACTCGAAGCTTTTTGACCGATAGCAACATAAATGCATTTTACGCCAGTATCTCTTTGATTAATAATGGTATCAATTGCAATAGCTGTTTTGCCTGTTTGTCTATCGCCAATAATTAATTCCCTTTGCCCACGACCAATCGGTATCATGGCGTCAATCGATTTTATGCCTGTTTGCAAGGGTTGACTCACCGATTTTCGCCAAATAACGCCAGGGGCAACTACTTCAATGGCTGAAAAATGTGCTGATTTAATGGGTCCTTTTCCGTCTACCGCTTCTCCCAAAGCATTCACAACCCTGCCTAATAGGGCCTCACCCACGGGCACTTTTAAGACCTCACCTGTACACCACACCGATTGCCCTTCTGCAAGATTTTCCATCGATCCTAAAATCACAGCGCCGACAGAATCTCTTTCCAAATTCAATGCAATCCCAGAATGTCCTCCTTCAAATTTTAAGTGTTCACCATATTGCACAGAGTCTAAACCATAAATACGCGCAACACCGTCTGACAAACTAATAATTTTGCCTTCGGTACGCTTTAAGGCAACCACATCGAAAGATGTGATACGCGCTTTAATGATGTCACTTATTTCTGAAGGATTTAACCCCATATTATCCACCCATCATCCACCCATGGCCTCTTTCATCTGAGCAAGTTGTCCTAGGATAGAACTGTCAATCATTGTATCTTTTGCATAAGCAACAAACCCGCCAATCAAGCCATGATCTACCTCATAAGAAAACTTCAGTGTTTTTTCCAAATAACTTTCCAAAGACAGCCGTAAAGCCTCTTTTTCCTCTGCACTCAATGGAACAGCCGACACCAATTTTGCCTCCAATTTGTTTTCGGCCTCATTTCGCATCTCATCGAATAATGTTGCAATTTCCGGCAGAATTTCCAAACGTTTATGTGCAGCCAATAGACGCACTAAATTTTCGCCTAAGGGATTCAGCACCGGTTCACAAACGGATAAAAATAGCATAAGCGTTTTTTCCCTGACGATGCCTGGATTACGTATGACATTAATAACACGTTTATCTTTTGCAACCATAGATAAAACAGTTAACATCTTTTTCCATTCTTCAAACGATTGATAATTTTTGGCCATTTCAAATACAGCCTTTGCATAAGGCCTTGCAAGCGTCCTTGTTTGCGAAGTCACAGATTCCTCCTTGTATCCTTCAGTGGTAACACATTTTTTAACAAAGCATGCTGATCAGCCTCACTTAATCTGTCCTTAAGCAAGCGTTCCATGCTTGCTATGATAAGTGACACGACTTCTTTTTGAAGTTCTGTTCTTGCATGCATACTTTCCTTTTTAATCTCCGCATAACCCATTGCGATAATGCGTTCTTTTTCTTGTGTAGCTTCTTGTCTTGATTCTTCTATAATAAATTTTGCTTGCATACGTGCTTGTTCCATTTGCTCGGTTATTTTTTCTCTTGTTTCCCTCATTTCCTGTACGCAAAATTTCATCGCTAATTCAAGTTCCTTATGCCCTCTTTCTGCCGCCTGTAAGCCTGCGGCAATTTTTTCTTGTCTGGCTGCTAAAGTTTTACTCATCAAAGGCCAAATAAAACGCATGGTAAACCAAACAAATAACCCGAAAGTTATCATTTGGCCTAGTAAAGTTGCGTTAATTTCCATCTACATTATCCGTTTAAGCATTAAGTTTAAGCAATTCAAGCAATTTTCCCAAAAACGGATTTGCAAAAGTGAAGTACAGAGCAACACCCACACCAATCATGGTGACTGCATCCAAGAGTCCCGCCACAATAAACATTTTGACTTGCAATTGACCCGACATTTCTGGTTGTCTAGCAACACTTTCTACAAACTTAGCGCCTAAGAGCGCAAAACCAATCGCGGTTGCCAAAGCCCCCAAGCCAATTAACAAAGCAACCGCCAAGATTGTGGTGCTCTGTAACTGCGTTACTAACGCTATACTCGAAACCGGGACCGATGTATCCATGTCTTACTCCTTAAATGTTAATGCTCTCCATGTG
>CAZCHZ010000188.1:0-3649 GCA_964498615.1 uncultured Legionellaceae bacterium
GCTTCTGATAATTGTAGCGCTTCTTCTAATTGTTGGTTACTGGCTAAGAGATCGATTTCACTTAACAATAAAGCCTTTTGTTCTTCCAGAGTGCTAGGTGAGGCTTCATGCAGTATATGAATTGCTTTACCATATTCTTTGATATTTTTAAATAAAGCGGCTGCGCGTAACAATCCTGCTGTTTGAAAAGGTCCGGGGGCTATTTTGGCGTATTCTCGAATGGCGGAAACAGATTCATTTTTTGCTTCAAGCACATTGCCTAGCAAAAAGAGAGCCTGATCTTGTATGTTCGGATAATTTAGGGCTTGTCTTAGTTGGGTTTCCGCTTCTTTTAAGCGCTCGGTTTTCAAATAAATATCCCCTAATAATATCAGGGCATCTCCCCCATACACTTTATCTTTTGTAATCTGCTGTAATTCTGTGATAGCACTTTCTTTTTGATTTGCATCAAGGAGTGCTGAAGCATAAAAGAGCCTAAGCGCTGCTTCTTTTGGGAAAGAGGCGACATTTTTCTTAATAAAAGCAAGGGCTGCTTTATCATCATTGTCTTGATAGCGAATGAGGCGTGCTTTGAGCATCAAGGCAGAAACCAAGTTTGGCTTTAACTTAAGTGCATTATCTACGAAGAGATTGGCATTGGAGATATCTCCTTGCAATGCAGCGCTTTGAGCAGAATTTAATTGCGTATAGGGATCGTTGGGGTGTGCTTTCGCCAAGATAATTAAGGCTGTTTTCAGATGTTCGGCACTTCTGGGTGAAAGTCGGGTTTGGATATTACTTAAATACTGATCGCTACTGGGTGGATCGATATCAATGATGCGTTTAAGATAGGGCAGACTGTTTTCGATAGACTGTCCAATTAATAAAGTTAACGTGACCAATTGTGCTTGCAGATCATTTGGTGCATTGTCAGCCCAGATTTGTGCATTGATGACCGCCGCCTCGGCGCTTTGAAAACGCACCGACCAAGCAGTCGCTGCTTCTGCTATTTGGAGATTTTTTGTTAAGCGTGAGGCTTCAGTATAATAGGTCAATGCAATAGCTGGCATATTACGATTTGCCGCCAGTTCTCCCACGAGGAGCATATAAATAATTTGTTGATGACTTATTTTAGATGCCTCTTTTGGTTCTTCGGTATTCGCTAGTGCTACTTGGTTTGATATGCCCATCGTCAAGATGATGACAAATAGATATACTATGAATTGGTGTATCATTTTTGTCTTGACTGGATGCATTGTATATAAACCTTTATAGATGGCTTCCAATCAAGTCATCGGCCTTCAAAGGGGAAAGCTGAAAGGAATTTTGACCATGGCTTTGATGGCATTAGGCGTCAATTTTGAAACGGCCTCTTTGGCTTTACGGGAAACCTTAGTATTTGAACCAGCGCATGCTGCAGCATTGGTCAAAGGTTTGTTGGAAGCAGGGGGGGTAAGAGAGGTGCTTTTACTTAGCACCTGTAACCGCACAGAATTGTATTGTGAAGGCCCTCGGGGACAACAGGCCTTTCGTTGGCTAAGCAATGCAGCCGAAGTCAATGTAGAAGACATATTACCGCATATGTATGAATATACGGATGAAGAGGCGGTATTTCATCTCATGCGCGTGGCCAGTGGACTAGATTCTATGGTCTTGGGCGAAGTTGAAATTCTAGGGCAATTAAAAGCTGCTTATCATCGCGCATTGAATGCGGGCACTCTGGGAAAAATCTTAAGTAAGTTATTTCAAACCACCTTTGCTGTTGCTAAACAGGTACGTACGCAAACCTCTATTGGCGTCAATCCTATCTCGATTGCCACTTTGTTTGTACGTTTGGCAGGACGTATTTTTAGTGATTTACGTGAAGCAACTGTTTTGTTGATAGGTGCTGGCGATTTAATGAGATTAACGGGATTACATCTCAAACAAATGGGGGTAAAGCGCATTTTAATTGCTAATCGCACGCGATCCAACGCTAAAATTTTAGCTGAAAAACTTAATGCTGAAGTGTTGCGTTTTGAAGATATTCCTTTGCGTTTAAAAGAAGCAGATGTGGTGATCACAGGCACGGCCAGTATTCTCCCCATTCTAGGCAAAGGCATGATTGAACGTGCTTTAAAATTAAGAAAACGACGTCCCATGCTCATGTTAGATTTGGCGGTACCGCGTGATATCGAGCCTGAAGTCAGCGAGCTAGAGGATGTCTATTTGTATTGTATTGACGATTTAAGAAGTTTGGCAGATGAAAATCGTAAACTACGTGAAAGTGCCGTGTTAGATGCTGAAAACATCATCCTCAAGGAATCCAAGAACTTTATGAGCTGGATGGTTGCTCAGGGGTCTTTAGGTACCTTAAAGGCATTTCGCCAAAAATTTGAAATTGTCCGTGAAACTGTCTTGGATGAGGCCTTACGACAAATAAAGTTAGGAAAATCCCCGGAGATTGTGATACAATCTGCGCTACATAAACTGACAAATCGCTTATTGCATACGCCCACCATGCGTTTACGAAGGGCTGGTTTTAGTGAAGAGAAAATGATTTTAACTTATACGAAGCAATTATTTGAGCTACATGATGAAAGCATCCATTCGCAGTAAACTGGAAGCTTTATCTTTACGATATGAAGAATTAGGAGGTTTGTTGTCGGATGCCAACACCATCCGCGATCTTAATCGTTTTCGTACAATGTCCAAAGAATATGCAGATTTAGCCGTGATTGTGCGTGAATTTCGTGCCTATGCTGATGCAACACATGCACTAAAGCATGTCGAAAATATGCAAAAGGAAGCCGATCCAGAACTTAAATCTTTGATAGAGGCTGAAAGTCAATCTCTAAAATTACAAATTTCAGCACTGGAAGAAAGCCTGCAACGTTTATTATTACCAAAAGATCCCAATGATGAACGGGATGTCTTTTTAGAAATTCGTGCTGGGGCAGGTGGGGATGAAGCGTCTTTATTTGCCGCTGTTTTGTACCGTATGTATACACGCTTTGCAGAGCGTCAAGGTTGGCGTGTAGAGTTAATTAGCGAAAGTCAAAGTGAAGCAGGTGGCTTTAAAGAAGTCATTGTGAAATTTGCGGGTCTTGATGTCTATGGCAGTTTAAAGTTTGAATCGGGTGTCCATCGTGTTCAAAGAGTCCCTGTCACGGAATCTCAAGGTCGTATTCATACCTCAACTTGTACGGTGGCTGTGATGCCCTTGGTCGAGGAGATTGATTCCGTTGTCATAAACGATAAAGATGTGCGGATTGATACTTATCGGGCCTCAGGTGCAGGCGGTCAGCATGTCAATCGTACCGATTCTGCCGTGAGGCTTACCCATCTCCCAACAGGCTTGGTGGTGGAATGCCAAGACGAACGTTCTCAGCATAAAAATAAGGATAAGGCTTTTGCTGTGCTGCGCGCAAAGTTATTAGCAGCAGAACGTAGCAAACAGAAAAATGAACAAGCCGCAACGCGACGGAATTTAGTGGGTAGCGGAGATAGATCCGAACGCATTCGCACTTATAATTTTCCACAAGGCCGTTTAACAGATCATCGTATTAATCTCACCCTCTATAAATTAGAAGACATTGTTGAAGGGGATTTATTACCTTTTATTGAACCTTTGCTGCGTGAATTTCAAGCAAATCAATTGGCATTAATGAAAAACGAATTAATTTAAAAA
>CAZCHZ010000189.1:0-3617 GCA_964498615.1 uncultured Legionellaceae bacterium
TTTATTATTGCTAACCGCTTGAATTTAAAATTATTTATTTAAAAATATGAGGGGATTCCTCAGGGACAGTGCCCCGCCCCTACATCGGCAAGTCAATAACTCAGGCTTTAATCCTTCGTTACCTATCTCGCTTTTTCACGCTGTTCTATGCGCTTCATCATTCTTTTAAGATATTCATGCGTTGCGCGATCTGGATAGTTATAGGGAGGTTTTTCGCTGTCCACTTTTGGATCGCGATCGAGATCGACGCAAGCGCTTATTCCCAACATCAACATAAGGGATACCATAAACAATGTTATCTTAAGAAAACGCAGCATATGAATTCCTCTCTATCTTAAGAAATGCATGACTTAACCACATCTGCAAATTTTATATAATATACGCAGCTTAGTCCAGCTTCAATGTCACTTATTTGGAATCAGCGGTACTCTCACGAGCGCGCAATAATTGCTTTAATTTCTCTTCTTCTATACTCAGTTTTTTTTGCAACAGCGTTAATTTTTGTTCTTCTATATTCAGTTTTCGTTGTAAAGTAGTAATGTCATTCAAATACTGCTCGGCCTTTTCTTGGTCGATTAACTCACTTTCTGTTGCTGTAGTACATCTTACGACTTGCATCCCTAATACCCCCAAAGACCTATGATATTCCTACCCATTTCAAGGTATGCGTTAATTATTGCAGAAAAAACAATATCTCATTACCTGTGTAATACAGGTATTTATTAAAATAATTGGCCTGAATCCTGTATCTTTTAGGACAATATTGGCATATGATGGTGGCAGTTTAGAATTGAAGGGGAGGATGAATGACGGCCTTAGACAAAATGTACATCGTTTTATGCGCATTTTTCTCTGTACTCATCGTTATATGTAATCTAACTTATCAGAAATTTGCCTATTTATCCATTTTACCTTTCCATACCTTCGAGCTTTCTGTCGGGGCTATATTATATCCCCTCATGTTTATGCTAACGGATTTAATCGCTGAATTTTATGATAAGAAAAGGGCCAATTTTTGTGTCAGACTAGCGATTGCCATGAATATCATGGCTGCCCTAATAGTCACCGGGATGGATATGCTGCCTGCCACCCCCTGGTCCACCATTAGTAAGGCTACCTTTCACCAAGTATTTGGACTATATGGCTTGGGTTTTGTTGCGATTATTGTTGCTTGTTATACAGCACAATTAATTGATATCGCTTTATATTTATGGATTAAAAAAATCACCAAGGGTAAATGGCTATGGCTGAGAAATAATGGTAGTACGGCCATTTCTTTATTTGTAGATACCTTTACTGCGATTAGCTTTTTAACGATTTTGGGCATATTCCCCAAAGAACAAATATGGATCATTATGCTAAACAGCTATTCTTATAAGTTGTTTGCCACCATTTGTAATACACCATTATTTTATATATTGGTAGGCGGTATTCGAAAATTTATTCTTCCTCGGCAATTGCCAGAGATTAAAATACAGTTAAATACGGCCAAGGGATTCTAAAATTTCAGCTTTTTCAAACAACTCAGTTTTGTTATTACAATTGAGCTTATTTTTGACATTTTCTATATAACTGGTCACTGTTGTGATAGCTAAATCTAAGTCTCTGGCAACTTGTTTAATACTATGGGTTGCCGCGTATATTCTAAGACAATTGATTTCTTGCGGAGATAATGCAACATTAGTTAAAAAATCCTTTTCATCACGACCATGGATAAGCCCAACATCTTTTAATAATTGAATTTTATGTTCATTTTCCTCTTTTTCATGAAACACCAATCCTTTCTGGCTACGAAACAAATCGCCTTTTAAAGCGGCAAAATCCATTTTATGTTCTTGCATATCTTTTAACACTTTGATTAATCTTTTATTTAAATCTCTAATGACTTTTTTAACGATATGAGATTCGTTAATTAATCTATTGGCTATCTGAGAATTATCTTTAGTGGTGCCAAAATCAAATCCAAAATACCCACCGTCTGGCGTTTTTTCTATATAGGCAAAGCTGTTGCACCAATTGAACTTCACGATGGCATCATAAAGCAGTGTGTCTTTAAATTCTTGATCATCGCTAGAATTATCAAAAGAAAATCCATTGTGGATATTATTGGGATGCACCATTAAGGGATCTAATTTATAGTATTGTTCTTCTATAAATCTTTCCACCCATTTATAATTGGTGCAAGTACTAAAAATTTTTCCATGCTTATCAATATTCACATAGATAGCATTGTTTATTCCCATATACTGGGCAATTGGCTTGCAAAGCTCGGTAAATTTTTTGTGATATAATTTAGTGCCAACAAAAAATTCATCTGTTAACATAAACCCCCCTCTTTTAAAGCGCTGATCTCTATGCCGGGTTGATGATGCAGTGCTGCTTTATAATTTTCAGTCATCGCATTAATAAAATATTTTATGATCGGCATATCGTTTACTAATTTATTCATAAAAACAAAGCGGTTATTTTTGGTAAAAAATCTAAAGCAATAGCGCCCTTTGTCCATTCTTTTTTCAATCGAGACAAACTCTTCAACATGAAATATTTTATATAAATCGTATAAAAATCCATTTTTACTAAAAGCTTCACAATCGCTGCCCAAGGTGATGTCCCAAGATTCTTTGATGTCATTTAATGTACTCTCAATATTCGGATCTTGCAAATAGTATTTTTTAGCCCAATAATGCTCTAAAATAGATTTATCAGTGACCAACATGGTTAATAGGTTCTTATTATCTATATTCATCACCCATAAAGAATTACAATTTAACATTTTAAACATATTTTTAGAGAGCTTATAATAATGATTATCCGCCATTATTACATCATCAATATTCATCATTTTTAATCCTAGCCTTCTCCTCTTATTATGAGGACCGCAGTTAAAGGGCGGTATCCATGCGGCCCCTATTATATATCACATGAAGCCCGCCAATCAATCAATCTCCACCCCGTTATCGTATTTAAGCAAGGCCTACAAGAGCACTTTAATTGGAAACCAGGGGGTTTGAATACCTAGGGAATACAGGTAGTGGTACTGTTGTCGAGCAAAGTAAACCAACTAAATGTTATGATTTGGCATCAGACGCGATAACACCTTTATATTATTGAGTTTTAGCGCCGCTTCTCCCATTGTTGTCTTTCTCGGGCTGATTTCTCCCTTCTTAGACGCTCTGCATTTCTCCCAGAAGTGTTGCCGCTTCCGTCACTGCATAAATCATGATCTCCGTAGCGTCTTGCATATCCAGGATCTGAATTGGGATCGGGTGTCTCACAACCCATGATACCAAGCGAAAGAACGAACAATATAGTTAAAGATTTTATTTTAGGAACATGCATAGTTAACCCTCCCATGATTTTATATATAGCGACTTGTGGTCGTCATGACTTTTGAAGTACAAGCCATTAATAAACGAATTGCTAAAGGTAAATCAACACCCCCAGCCTCCAAGGCATCATTGGCATGGCGTAGCTCATCTTCTTTCATTTTTTGTAGAATTTCTCGGCTTTTAATATCTTCCTTTGGCAACAATTGCAAATGTTTATCTAAATGCAGCAAAACTTGATGCTCTGTTTCTGCTAGAAATCCTAAGCTGATTTTATCATCGCTTAAGCCT
>CAZCHZ010000190.1:0-3613 GCA_964498615.1 uncultured Legionellaceae bacterium
TGCTGCTACTGAATATTCTAGGTTATGTTTGCAAACATTTGCCTATGTCTGTGAGTGTATGGGAGATGCTCTTTTTGATATGCCAATTGTAACGACCGACAAAGAACAAATGAAAACAAGAAACAATTCAGCGATAGCTGCATATAAAGAAGTTTTGGAATTCAAAGATAGGCTTTTGCGCGAGAAATTATATACGCAAAAAGGCCTAGAAGCTATTGAAAGCTCAATAAAAGATTGCGAGGATGAATTGGTTTCATTCGGAGAAGTTGTTTCGAGCGTTGTACAATCTAGTGTTTCTTCTTCGCAACCGGCGTCTTTCGTACCTGGGTTTAATAGAAAAAGAAAGCAGACATCGGCATCTGCAGATGGAACCACACAAACAAAACGTGTTAGTTTTAATTTGCAAAATAACCATGTGATTCAGCCTTAATTATATCGTTACCCATAAAGTAGGGCCGGTTTTTAGTGCCGGCCCTGGGCTAATGCATATCGATTTATGATTATGCCTTTGGAGGTGATGGCGTTTTAGGCGGTGATGGTTTCTTTGCCGTTGGCAATGGTGGTAAATGATGAGCGTGACCATTCGTCGCCGAAGGAGAAATTATCTCAACAAGCCTTTCGAATCCTGAAGCTTTTGGCACATCATTAGTACGTTCGCTATGAGTGTCGTGCTCTTTTGAGGGTGAAAGCGAACGTGCAGCAGATAATTTCCGTGATGGGGAATAATAAGTGGGTCGCGCTCTACCTGCGGAACTACTCCGAGGCTCTAGCTCCATGGTTTTAATTGCAGCTAAAGAAATTTTTGCGATAAGAAGGATTAGGCCTTGTATATTGTCGTTTACGTCAGCACTGAATTTTTGAAACGTTTCTGCTTCTTCCTTGCTTCGTATTGCATCCTTTAGTGCTTGAATGTTCGTAAAAAAGCCGTCACGTGTTAATCGTTCTTTTGAAGAGTTTAACAATTTTTTGAAATTTTTAAGTTGAGCATAAGAACTTAATTCATGTGCATGCACGTCATAGAGCTCGTCTGCTTCAATGCTTTTGATACAGGCATCAATATTAATCCTTAAATCTCTAAGATGCTGCTGCAATGTTTCATCAAATTCAAAGTCTTTGCTATCATCGGGCTTTTTACTGGTGGCAAGCTCTTGTGCAAGTTCCGCACCTTCCTTTGTATTTCGAAATCTTTCAAAGGAATCATGTTTAAAAGTAGAAAGGAGTATTTTGAACATTTTTCCTAAGGCACTGTCATGCTCTGTAAAGCTGTATGATTTTGTTGATTCTTTATCTTTCCTGACATCTTTTTGTTTTAGATTCCATTCGCTAATAGAATCATTATATGTTTTTATGATATCAGTAGATTTCAACGCTGCTTGAATGATTGCTAAATGACCAGGCAAATAGGCGTCATGAAAGAAAAAGCCATCGACATTTGTTTGTTGTTTTTCAATTTCTTCTGAAATAATATGTGCTAATTCTTGAAGAAGAAATTCATCTCCTTTATCCAAAGGTGTGTAGCCTGTAACTTTGTGTCCAGGTCCAAATTTTTCTTCTAAATTACTAATATGATATAGAAAATTAGCAATTTGCGAATTGTGTTCTTTCTGTAAAAATCTTACGAAGCATTTCCTACCATGTGCATTGTGGTAGACTGCATCAATGGTAAAATGATCATGTAATTCTTTGAGCTCACTCGTTGTTGTACCCATAGGCTATCACCTCTCTAATAATTCTTATAAGCCATTCGACTTGGCAATGTAAGCATACTACCTTATATTGGGGTATGTTGCAAGCATTTTTCTAGATTTTTTAAAAATAAATTCAATTTTATATGTGATACTACACGCATTGATTGCGATCATTTAAGATCTTGTTCTATGCTTAAGAGAATCTATTGGAAGTAAGTAACTGATAAGAAGGAACGAAGGGCTATGCTTTTAGATTTTGTTTTTAAACCTTTTGTTAAAATTGGGTGTATGCGCATTATAGATAGCGCAGGGAGAACTCACTGTTATTCGGGTCGTGATGGCATAAATGTAACTCTGCGTTTGCATAACAAACAGATTGAACAGCAATTTTTATGGCGACCAGAAATGGCCCTGGGCGAAGGGTATATGAATGGGTCGATTACGCTTGAACAAGGAACGCTTTATCAATTATTAGATTTTGCAACTCAGAATCTTAGCTTGAATGCTTATCGTATCGGTATATTTCATAAAATGTTTTATGTGCTTGCTAATTTTTTTTCATATATACAGCAATATAATCCAATCGAAAAAGCGCATCAAAGAATTTCACATCATTATGATTTAAATGCGGCATTTTTTAAATTATTTTTGGATAAGGATCTGCAATATTCATGTGCATATTTTAAGAATGTGCATGACAGCATTGAAACTGCGCAAGAAAATAAAAAATGCCATATTGCAAGAAAATTACTTTTAAAACCGGGCCAGCGTGTATTAGATATTGGTTCGGGTTGGGGAGGCATGGCATTACATCTTGCTAAAGAGGCGGATGTTGAGGTTGTGGGGCTTACCTTATCTAAGGAACAACATAAAATCTCAACTGAACGTGCAAGAGATTTACAATTAAGTGATCGCGTCAAATTTTATTTGCGAGATTATCGTGAGGAAACTGGTAAATATGATAGAATTGTATCAGTCGGTATGTTCGAACATGTGGGTGTGCCGCATTATCCTGAATATTTAAATCAAGTATATAATTTATTGACGAGAGATGGCCTTATGTTATTGCATTCCATTGGTGTTGCTGGAAGGCCTCGCACGACAAATCCCTGGATACAGAAATATATTTTCCAAGGCGGATGTTGTCCATCATTATCGGAAGTGCTCCCGCATGTAGAGAATGCTAAATTGTTTGTTACGGATATTGAATTATTGCATTTTCATTATGCGGAAACTTTAAGACAATGGCGTACAAACTTTATGCAACATTGGGATACAGTTAAAAAAATGTATGATGAACGTTTTTGTCGAATGTGGGAATATTATCTGACTTCTTGCGAAGTCGGATTTCGCAATCAAGACTTAATGGTTTTTCAAATGCAAATGGCACATGATAAAAGCGTTGTGCCATTAACGCGGGATTACTTGTATCAACATAAAAATCCTGATATTGATGTTTGTGTAAAAGCGAATACTAGTGCTATTAATGTTTAATACTCGCGTTTTTCTTTGGCATTAGATGCAAAGCCTGGTATTGAAGTTTCTATGCAAATGCACCTAATTTTTTTGGCACCAAAATATTCTTTAAAGTCACATACCTTGGCAGACCGTTTTGGTAGGGAGGATAATCCTCGCCTTGAATTAAAGGCAAAATATAGTTTCGACAGCTTTCTGTAATGCTAAATCCATCTGTTGTTATGAAATCTCTAGGCATTTTCTTTTCTTGATTAGCAACATCTCTTAAGGGCGCTTCCTCAATATGCCAACGATAAGGTGAGGTGCTATCTCGCACAATGATGGGCATGATTGCATTTTTACCAGCAAGTGCAAATTCGAGAGCGGCTTTTCCAAGTGCATAGGCTTGTTCTACATCTGTAAGGGAGGCAATATGTCTTGCAGAGCGTTGTAGGTAATCCGACACTGCC
>CAZCHZ010000191.1:0-3609 GCA_964498615.1 uncultured Legionellaceae bacterium
AAAACAGGCTCAAATATGTGCTGCATAGGCTTCGTTGATTTCAAAATAATCAATGGCCTTCATTTTAAGCTTGGTTTTTGCCAATAGTTTGGCGATGGCATGCACAGGTCCCAAACCCATAATGGTGGGATCTAAAGCCACCCAGGCAGTGTCTATAATGCGCCCCAACACAGGTAAATGCTGACGTTTTACATAGTCTTCGCTTGCTAAAATGACGAATGCCGCACCATCTGTTATTTGAGAGCTATTGCCTGCCGTCAACAGACCAAAAGGTATATCAAACACGGGTTTCAGCATTGCTAATTTTTCCAATGTCGTATCCGCTCTCACACCGGTATCATTTTCAATCACGTGGCCATGATTATCAAAAAGCGGTAAAATTTCTGATAAATAACCCTCTGCACTTGCCTTTAGCGCGCGTTTGTGACTTTCCAGGGAATAAATATCCATGGCTTCACGACTAATATTAAATTGATAAGCTAATTTCTCGCCTGTTTGTCCCATGGAAAGGGAGACAACAGGATCTTTTAATCCTTTTAGCAAACCCATGACGGGACGTAAAAAATGCGGCCTAAATTTGGGCAACATTGCTAATTTTTGATAGAAATGCTTAGCGGATTTTATATCTGCCATCCATTCAACGAAATCATCTTGTAAAAACCAGGGAGCTCGACTCATACATTCTGTGCCGCCTGCTAAAACAAGTTCCGTTTTCCCCAAGGCAATATCTGATGCACCTGCATCAATGGCTTGTAAACCAGAGCCGCAATTTCGTTGAACGGTCCAAGCAGGCACGTGGATACCACAACCTGCCCTAAGTGCAACTAAACGGGCAATATTCATTTCATCTGCTAAAGGTGCACCACAGCCAACAATCACTTCCTGAATGTCTGCTGGTGCAAAATTTTGTCTTAACAACAAAGGTCGAGCACAAGCAAGCGCCAAATCAACTGCAGTTAAAGGATTGGGTTTTCCTTTGACCTTCAAAAAAGGGCTACGCGCCCCATCAATAATATAGACATCATGTTTCGTATCCATTGCTTCCTCTCATCTTTTTAATTCATTTTCCGTAAATTCATCTACTTGAATCACCTTATTTTTAAGACCTTCAAACTTCAAAATTGCATCCCGCTCTTCACTATTCAATATTTTTTCAGCAAACGCTGTCTCTAATTGTTTATCTAAAGACAGATGTTTTGGAATAAGCCCTATTTTTTCAGCAGCATATATTTTCTCAAACATAGGTTCTGCCACCATTAAACAGTGTAGCGCCTCTTCTAGTGTGGAAACAGCATCAGGTGCGGCACCCAAATAACAATATTGTGTTAAGCGATCTCTAAATTCGGAAACAGTCATCATGCAAGCAGCCAAAGTATGTTCAAGTTCATCACTGGGTTCATGATAGGGCCGACCAAAAGGAAAAATAAGCAGAGATAAACATCTTGCAATCACAGGGTGACGAAAATTCTTGAAAAACCCATAAAATGCGCGTTGAATATTATACAAACAAAATTGCAATGCCCAGCTTGCATGTGGAATATCATGTTTTTTATCTCCAGCATCATAAGCATATTTCAAAGTGGCCGACCCCAGATATAAATAACTTAAGATATCTCCAAGACGTGCAGATAAGCGTTCGCGTCGTTTTAATTTACCACCAAATACAAGCATAGCTATATCTGCTGTCACACTAAAAGCAATACTCATACGACCCAGTTGACGAATATAAGGCCTTAGGGGTTTTAAAATAGCAGCACGAGGTACTGCACAAAAATATCCCCCTGTAATAGATGCGAATATTAAACGTCCTAAATTACGAAGTGAGTATAAAATATGGCCTGATATCGCTTTATCAAAATCCTCTATCCCTTGTGTGGGATCTGTCTTAACTAAAGCCGCCATTTCTGCAGCCACATAAGGATGACAGCGTATTGCACCCTGACCAAAAATCATTAAGGTGCGCATCATAATATTCGCACCTTCTACCGTGATGCCAATAGGGATACTTTCAAAACCTCGTCCTAAATAATTTCTGGGTCCCAACATAATGCCCTTGCCACCATGCACATCCATGCTATCATTCATCACCTTACGAAAAAGCTCTGACATGTGGTATTTAGAAATTGAGCTTGCCACACTGGGACGATGATGATGATCTATTGCGCTCACCGTAAAAAGACGCGTCGCTTCTAAAAGATAAGTATATCCGGCAATTCTTGCCAATACTTCTTCAACGCCTTCAAAAGATCCGATGGAAGTATGAAACTGTTTTCGAATATGCGCATAGGCACCTGTTGTACGATAACAAGCTTTGCCTGCAGCAGTACTCACTGCCGGCAAGGAAATACCTCGTCCTGCGGATAAACATTCCACTATCATGTGCCAACCATGGCCTGCCATCTTCACGCCACCCACCATCCAATCCAAGGGCACAAAAATCTCTTTTCCCCGAATAGGCCCATTCATAAAAGGTTGATTTAAAGGAAAGTGTCTTTTCCCAATTTCTACCCCCGGATGTTTTGCAGGCAATAAACACAGCGTAATCCCAAGCTCTTTTTTTCCTCCCAATAAACCTTCAGGATCAGACAGCTTAAAAGCCAAAGCAATCACCGTCGCAACAGGTGCCAAGGTAATATAACGTTTATTAAACGTTAAGCGCATGCCAATAATTTCCTTGCCATCAAACATGCCCTTCGTCACAACACCTAAGTCTGGAATGGCGCCTGCATCACTGCCAGCCTCGGGTCCAGTCAAGGCAAAACAAGGAATTTCTATGCCTACACTTAAACGAGGCAAATAATATTGCTTCTGCGTTTGTGTGCCATAGGCCAATAATAATTCAGCAGGTCCCAAAGAATTAGGCACCATGGCGGTAACAGCTGCTGTCAAACTTCGCGTTGCAATTTTTTGTATAATCGTAGAATGTGCAAGGGCACTAAAACCTAGACCCCCATATTCTTTAGGAATAATCATTCCAAAAAATTTTTCTTCTTTTAGATATTGCCAAACAGCTTGCGGCAAATCCAAATGATGATGCGTAATTTCCCAATCATTCAGCATTTCACATAATCGTTCTACTTGATTATCTAGAAAATGCATTTCCTCTTGAGATAAAGTGGATGTCGGCAATTTTAAAAGCGCATCCCAGTTAGGCTTACCTTTGAATAATTCTCCTTCCCAAAAGACATCTCCTGCATTAATCGCTTCTCGTTCTGTTGCGCTGATAGGTGGCAGCACTTTCTTAAATATATTGAACAGAGGACCCGTAATAAATCGCTGTCTTAGTCGCTTCATTTGAATCCCTTCAGGTTTTTACAATTTCAGCCTCATTAGGAGATAGTACACCTAAATTTAATAGTCCTACCAGTCCAAGCACTTTGTTGGTAAACTTACAATATAAGAATGACTGGGAGAAAACCCATGGTATACGTTCACGAAAGACCCGTAATAGGTGCATGGTATTGGGATATCGAGAATAAACGCCAATTTGAGGTGGTGGCAGTAGATGAGCATGCAAAAACCATTGATATTCAGTATTTTGAAGGAGAATTAGACGAAATGGAGTTCGATTCCTGGTATAATGATACTCATCTTGTCTCAATTGCAGCA
>CAZCHZ010000192.1:0-3604 GCA_964498615.1 uncultured Legionellaceae bacterium
GTGCGAGGCGAGGATATTCCAGAGCCTGGAATTCCTGAATCGTTTAATGTGTTGTTAAAAGAAATTCGTTCGCTTGGTATCAATATTGAATTAGAGCAAGATTAATTCCGCGGAGGCTAATTGTGACAAATGTTGCAAACCAACAAGTGGTCATGTCAGATATCGTTAATGCATCATTTAGGAGACCAAAGCAAGGTGTGGAATTTAATAGTGTTTCCCTAAGCTTGGTGTCTCCTGAACAAATTTTTTCCTGGTCTTATGGCGAGGTGAAAAAACCTGAAACCATTAATTATCGCACCTTAAAACCAGAAAGGGGCGGCTTATTTTGTGCAACGACATTTGGACCGGTGAAAGATTATGAATGTCTCTGTGGCAAGTATAAACGGCTCAAACATCGCGGTGTGATTTGCGAAAAATGTGGTGTTGAAGTGGCGCTGGCCAAAGTACGACGCGAACGAATGGGCCATATCGAATTAGCGAGTCCTGTTGCACACATTTGGTTTTTAAAATCTCTCCCTTCACGTATCGGTTTGTTGCTTGATCTAACATTACGTGATATTGAACGCGTACTCTATTTCGAAGCCTATGTCGTGATAGAACCAGGCATGACCCCACTTGAAAAAGGCCAGTTACTGACAGAAGAAGCATTTTTAGAAGCACAACAGCAGTATGGCGATGAATTTGATGCACGCATGGGTGCAGAAGCTGTTCAAGCCTTATTAAAGAAAATTGATTTGAAAGCCGAATCTCAACGCATCCGTGAAGAATTGCCTACCACCAGTTCTGAAACACGCCTGAAAAAACTATCCAAACGTTTAAAATTACTGGAAGCATTGCTAGACTCTGGCAATAAACCAGAGTGGATGATCTTAACTGTTTTACCCGTATTGCCACCGGATTTGCGTCCTTTGGTACCTTTAGATGGGGGACGTTTTGCCACTTCCGATTTAAATGATTTATATAGACGTGTTATTAATCGTAATAATCGTTTAAAACGACTTTTAGATCTCAGTGCGCCTGATATTATTGTACGCAATGAAAAGCGCATGTTGCAGGAAGCGGTAGATGCATTATTAGATAATGGTCGTCGAGGTCGGGCTATTACGGGTTCCAATAAACGTCCTTTAAAATCCTTGGCAGATATGATTAAGGGTAAACAAGGTCGTTTTCGTCAGAATTTGTTGGGTAAACGTGTTGATTATTCTGGACGTTCAGTAATTGTAGTGGGCCCCACCCTCAAATTACATCAATGCGGCTTACCGAAAAAGATGGCCTTAGAGCTCTTTAAGCCTTTTATTTTTAGTAAACTTGAATTTCGTGGTCTTGCAACCACAATTAAAGCCGCCAAAAAGATGGTAGAACGAGAAGGGCCAGAAGTCTGGGATATTCTAGAAGAAGTGATTCGTGAACATCCTGTGTTGCTTAACCGTGCACCTACTTTGCATCGTTTGGGTATTCAAGCTTTTGAACCTTTATTAATCGAAGGTAAAGCAATTCAATTACATCCCTTGGTTTGCGCTGCTTATAATGCCGACTTTGACGGTGACCAAATGGCTGTCCATATTCCTTTAACTATTGAAGCACAATTAGAAGCCCGGGCTTTGATGATGTCTTCTAATAACGTGTTAACACCTGCAAACGGCGAACCTATCATCGTGCCTTCGAAAGACATCGTTTTAGGTTTATATTACCTGACAAGAGAAAATATTAATGCTAAAGGTGAAGGTTCCTGCTTTAGTGATGTTTCTGAAGTGCATCGTGCCTATGATAGCGGTGTTGTCGATCTCCACGCTAAAGTACGGGTACGTATTACGACTGAAACAGGCGCACGTCGTTTAGTCGATACCACAGTAGGACGTGCAATTTTATCTGAAGTATTACCAGAAGGTTTATCGTTTGATTTAGTGAATCAAGTGATGTCAAAAAATGCCATCTCCACCCTTATCAATACTTGCTATCGTCAGGTGGGCATTAAAGATACCGTGTTGCTTGCAGATAAATTAATGTACACAGGGTTTGCCTATGCAACCCGTTCCGGGATGTCTATTTGTGTCGATGATTTAGTGATTCCACAATCCAAAGGCAGTATTATTGCGCGAGCAGAAGAAGAAGTGAAAGAAATTGGCCGTCAATATGCCTCAGGTTTAGTGACACAAGGTGAACGTTATAATAAGGTTGTTGATATTTGGACCCGTACCAGCGATCAAGTGGCAAAGGCGATGATGGCAGCATTGGCAACGGAAGTAGTAGAGGATGCAAAAGGGGCGAATGTAGAACAAGCTTCCTTCAATTCTATTTATATGATGGCAGATTCTGGTGCGAGAGGATCGGCAGCGCAGATGAGACAGCTGGCCGGTATGAGAGGTTTGATGGCCAAGCCGGATGGTTCGATTATTGAAACTCCCATTCGTGCAAACTTCCGCGAAGGATTAAATGTAAACGAATACTTTATTTCCACACACGGTGCACGTAAAGGTTTATCCGACACCGCCTTGAAGACTGCAAATTCTGGATACTTAACACGGCGTTTAGTCGATGTTGCCCAAGATGTGGTGATTACAGAAGAAGATTGCCATACAACGCAGGGACTCACCATGACACCTTTAATTGAAGGCGGAGATGTTGTCGAGCCTTTAAGTGAACGTGTGTTGGGACGTGTTACCTTAGAAGATGTTCTCAAAGCGGGAACGAATGAAGTTGTCATTCCTGCAAATACTTTATTGGATGAAGCTTTAGTAGAAACCATCGAACGCATAGGTGTGGATCAGGTAAGAGTGCGTTCTGCCATTACTTGCGAAACCCGTTTTGGAATTTGTGCAAAATGTTATGGACGTGATTTGGGTCATGGTCAACTCATCAATATAGGTGAAGCAGTCGGCGTAATTGCTGCGCAATCCATTGGTGAACCTGGTACACAGCTCACCATGCGTACCTTCCACATCGGGGGTGCTGCATCTCGTGCGACTTCCGAAAATAGCGTGCAGGTAAAATCCAATGGTCGTGTACGTTTACATAATGTCAAATTAGTACAGCACAAAAATGGTTATTTTGTTGCGGTTTCTCGTTCAGGCGAATTGGCTGTTTTAGATGAAAAAGGCAGAGAATGGGAACGTTATAAATTACCTTATGGTGCGAACTTAACCATTAGTGATGGGGATGCGGTGATTGCTGGACAAACAGTGGCTTCATGGGATCAACATAATCATCCTGTCATCACTGAAGTGGCCGGACGCATTCGTTATGTAGATTTAATTGATGGTATTACGACACGTCGTCAAACAGATGAAGTCACCGGTTTAACCAGCACTGTTATCATGGATCCTAAACATCGTGTCAGCAGTGGACGTGAATTACGTCCCATGGTGAAATTGGTGGATGATAAGGACAATGATTTATGTCTTGCAGGCACGCAATTACCCGCGCATTATTTCCTCTCAGCCGATGCCATTATTAATATCGATGATGGCGCAGCAGTCGGCGTAGGTGATGTCATTGCACGTATTCCTCAAGAATCCTCAAAAACACGCGATATTACAGGCGGTCTACCGAGAGTTGCTGATCTGGTTGAAGCCAGACGTCCCAAAGAAGCAGAAATTTTGGCGGA
>CAZCHZ010000193.1:0-3603 GCA_964498615.1 uncultured Legionellaceae bacterium
TTTTTTATTTTTTTTTCATCCTCACACCTCTGGTATTTAACCATTGCGGAACCTATTCTCTATACACGACACATTTCCGTTCTGGTGGAAGTATCCATTTTCAAACCATAATCTCTTTCAACTAAAACACTTAATGAAGGAATGTCCCAATTTTCTTCTAAACTTTGGGGAGGAATATGTTCTGACGTCACTGCATTCACAACATCTACACGAATAGCTTTGATGATATCGGAAATATCTGTGACATCCATTAACTCATTGCGTTGTTCATAAATTACCTTGCGTTGATCATTAGCCACATTATCGTATTCTAATAATTGCTTACGCATATCAAAATTATGGCCTTCCACTTTACGTTGTGCATTTTCAACAGCGCGCGTTACCCAAGGGTGGGTGAGAGATTCGCCATCTTTTAAACCCAGTTTGCTCAAAAGACCCGCAATATTTTCAGAAATAAAAATACGCATTAAACTGTCTTTTAATGACAAGTAAAAACGCGTTGAACCAGGATCGCCCTGACGACCCGAACGGCCTCTCAGTTGATTATCAATACGTCGCGATTCATGACGTTCGGTGCCAATAATATGTAAGCCACCAGCCTTCACTACCTGCTCATGCCTTGCCTGCCAACTTGTTTTTTCTTCTGGCGAGGGATCGTTATTTAATTTACCCCCTAAGACAATATCAGTGCCACGGCCTGCCATGTTTGTGGCAATCGTCACTGTCCCTGGACGTCCTGCATCACTCACAATTTCAGCCTCACGTTGATGATGTTTGGCATTTAAGACTTGATGCTTGATGTTACGTTTCTTTAATAAATCTGATAAATATTCTGAAGTTTCAATGGAAATCGTGCCCACCAACACAGGTTGTTCACGTTTCACACAATTTTCAATATCTTGAATAATGGCATCAAATTTTTCTGGTTGGGTAAGGTAAATCATATCTCCCAGATCTTGACGACAGTTTGGTCGATTGGTGGGGATCACCACCACTTCTAAACCATAGATTTGCTGAAATTCAAAGGCTTCTGTATCAGCTGTGCCTGTCATCCCAGCCAGTTTTTCATAGAGTCTAAAATAATTTTGGAAAGTAATCGAGGCCAAGGTTTGGTTTTCACTTTCAATTTTCACACCTTCCTTGGCTTCTACTGCTTGATGGATCCCTTCCGACCAGCGTCTCCCGGGCATCATACGTCCCGTGTGTTCATCAATAATCACCACTTGACCATCTTTAACGATATAATCAACATCTCGCTTAAACAAGGCATGCGCCTTTAAGCCCGCATATAAATGATGCATCAAAGGAATATTACCCGCATCGTACAAACTGGCCCCTGCCCCCAGTAGCCCTTCTTTCACTAATAATTGTTCTATTTTCTGGTGACCGGCTTCTGTTAAAAATGCCTGACGTGCTTTCTCATCAAGACTATAATCTCCAGGACCATCTTTTTCTTGTTGCAATTGCAGCATGGGCACTATGCGATTAATGCTAATATATAAATTTGAGCTTTCTTGATCTGCCCCAGAAATAATTAGGGGCGTACGCGCTTCATCAATTAAAATGGAATCGACTTCATCTACCACGGCATAATTTAAATGCCGCTGCACACGTTCTTCTTTTGAAAACACCATGTTATCGCGTAAATAATCAAAACCAAATTCATTATTTGTTCCATATGTAATATCTGCATTATAACCTGCTTGTCTTTCTTCTCGGTTTAAACCATGAACGATAACCCCCACGCTTAAGCCTAGAAATTCGTAAATGGGTTTCATCCATTCTGCATCACGTTTTGCAAGATAATCGTTGACAGTGACTAAATGTGCACCTTTTCCTGTCAAGGCATGCAAATACAAGGGCAAACTCGCAACCAGGGTTTTACCTTCACCGGTTCGCATTTCAGCAATCTTACCCTGGTGTAAAACGATACCGCCAATCAGCTGCACATCGAAATGTCGCAATTTTAAGGTACGACAAGATGCCTCTCGGACGACCGCAAAGGCTTCAGGTAATAATGCATCCAAGGATTCACCTTGCTGCAGGCGATTTTTAAATTCATCCGTTTTTGCACGTAAAGCATCATCCGAGAGTGCTTGCATCTCGGGTTCTAAGGCATTAATGGCCGCAATGGTTTTACGAAAGCGCTTTAATAAGCGTTCGTTTCTTGAACCAAATACTTTGCGAACGAGTGTACTTATTGTCATGGTATTTTTTGCCCACTTCACTTACAATCAATATGTATGAAATACGAAAACCACTCAATGGCCTCTTTACTGACATCTCCTGGTCTTCGACCCTTGGTCGAAAAGATAACCCTATTAACGAAACTAAATCGCGTTGTTTCGCAAAACTTAGATCCACATCTCTCCCAGCATTGCTGTGTTGGCAATTTACGAGAGGGTATCCTTATTCTCACAGCCTCTTCTCCTACTTGGGGGCACCAACTCCGTTTTTCAAGTATGGCGCTTTTACATAAATTACGTGAAAATCCAGAGTGGGCCGGTTTGAAATCCATTCAAACTATCGTGCGTCCAGAAGAAAGCCTGCCAAATACAAGTCAGGAACATTTAACAAAACCCCTTGCCAGCGAAAAAGCTGCGAAACATTTGTCGGATTCTGCAAAACTGCTTTCTTCACCACAATTATCCCAAGCGCTTCTTAGGCTCTCAACAACACTCTATGAAGTTGCTACAGCTTCTGCCGTTGCTGGATAAAAATAGGTAATAGGTGTACCAGCCTCTTCAATGGTGACAATTTCCCAGGCTGATTTTTTAGCCAATAACGCTTGTAATAGACGGTTATTTAATTTATGCCCTGATTTATGCCCTCTGAAAGCACCAATTAAACCTGTGCCCAACAAGGATAAATCGCCAATAGCATCTAGGATTTTATGTTTTACAAATTCATCTTCATATCTTAAACCATCTTCATTTAAAATACGGTAATCATCTAGCACAATGGCATTATTCAAGCTGCCTCCCAAGGCCAAATTATTGGCTTTTAAGGATTCATATTCAGATAAAAATCCAAAAGTGCGGGCTCGGCTGACTTCTTTTACATAGGAAGTGGTTGAAAAATCTAGGGTAGCGCTTTGAATACCATTTTTCATGACAGGGTGATCGTAATCCAAGGTAAACGACACCTTAAAACCATTGAAGGGTTCAAGACTCACCCATTTATCCCCTTCCTGAATTGTGATCCGACGCTTTATACGTAGAAAACGCTTAGGCGCATTTTGTTCTTGGATCCCTGCGGATTGCAATAAAAATACAAAAGGCCCTGCACTTCCATCCATAATGGGGACCTCTGGTGCACTCACTTTCACAATGGCATTGTCCACACCTAAACCTGCCATGGCAGAAAGCAAGTGTTCGACCGTTGAAATTCTAACGCCATCACGTACCAAGGTGGTCGACAAGGTTGTGGAGCCCACATTGGCTGTACAGGCCTTGATTCTGACGGCTGGTCGCAAATCGCTGCGTTCAAAAATAATGCCTGTATCGATAGGAGCGGGCTCTAGGGTGAGATAAACTTTCTCGCCCGTATTTACCCCAACACCCATCCCGCGAATAAAATTTTTTAGGGTTCGTTGATTAATCA
>CAZCHZ010000194.1:0-3599 GCA_964498615.1 uncultured Legionellaceae bacterium
AATTATATAAAAAAACCTATTTATTTTATACTTGGAAATCATGATTATTATAGGGGCCAAATCAACGAAGTCCGTCATGCGTTGACAACACTCACCCAAAAACATGATCTATTATTTTGGCTGCCAGCTTCAGGAATACAAACATTAGATAAACATATTATTTTATTAGGCCAAGATGGCTGGGCGGACGGTAGATTTGGAGACTACCAAAATAGCAATGTGACACTTAATGACAGCCGTTTAATTGCAGATTTATACCAAGCTAAAATTTTAGGTAAAACGCAGTTACTTGACAAAATGCAAGCTTTAGCTGATACAGATGCCATGGCATTGAAAAAAGAGCTCACCCACGCATTGAGCAAAAGTCCAAAGAGAATTATTGTGTTAACGCACGTACCACCATTCAAAAATGTCTGCATGCATGAGGGGAAATTCACAGATGAAAATTGGTTGCCCTATTTTGTCGCAAAAGCAACAGGAGATGTATTATTGGACATTGCAAAAAAAAATCTTTCTGTTCAATTTTTAGTATTATGTGGTCATACACATAGTAAAGCACAATATAAACCTACGAATAATTTAAATGTTAGCGCAGGACATGCTGAATATTATTACCCGGAGATACAAGAAATACTGACACTATGATAAGATAACGGAAGGATGGTTTGATTCCCTTGTTATATCTACTATACTTCAATAGGAAACTTTCAAAGCAAGGGGATATAACATGAAAAAACATGTTTATTTGGTTGGTCCGCTCGACACACCAGAAGAAGTAGAAGCGCTTGCAAACTTTCTATGGGAAACGAATCGTATCAATAATCCATTATCCCCAAAAAAAATCAATGAATTTATACTGGAAATCAATCCGCCTCCTAATAGACCTCGTCCCCCAAGGACATTTGTTGATATTCGAACAGATATAAGATTGTTTTTAGATTTTTTGAGAAGAAATCGTATCATACATGGGGCAATTGATGAACAATACGAACAAGATATCGTCAATGCGCTGCAAGAGGGAGGACTGCTGTTAGATGCAAAGACAAGTTTTCGTTCTCAAAAAAAAAGGTTCGCAAACCAAGAACCTACTAAAAAACCGAAAAGACGTAAAAGACATGTAGATGAAGACGAAGATGACATTTATTCTCCAAAAAAAGATTAATTATTTTTCTTTATGTTGCTGCAAAAACGCAACCAGCCCTTGGGTAGAACCATCCGTATGCAAATCTTTTGGATTTTTATCTAAATTCGGTAAAATTTCTTTTGCAAGTTTTTTACCCAATTCAACGCCCCATTGATCGAAAGAATTAATGCCCCAAATCACCCCTTCTACAAACACTTTATGTTCGTAAAGTGCTATTAACATCCCTAAAGTATAGGGCTTTAATTTTGAATATATCAATGTAGAACTTGGCCGATTCCCTTCGCAAAACTTAAAATCATCAACCTCCTCACCACTCCCTTCCATTAAAGCCTTACCTTGAGAAAAACAACTCGCCAATAATAATTGTTGTTGCGACTTTAAATGACTATGGCCATTGACTGCAATCAAAAAATCCAGCGGTACAATTTCTGTCCCCTGATGAAGCATCTGCATAAAGGCATGCTGCCCATTGCAGCCTACCCCTCCCCAAATCACGGGTGCTGTCCTGCATTGAATACTTTCCCCATGCAAACCCACACTTTTCCCATTACTTTCCATCTCTAATTGTTGTAAATAGCTTGGAAAATATTTTAAATTGTCATCATAGACCATCAGACCTTTTGTTGGATAACCCAAGATGTTATTGTTCCAAATACCTAACAAGGCCATTAACACAGGAATGTTTTCAGAAAAATCCGCACGACGGAAATGATTATCAACAGTATGCGCACCTTTTAAAAATTCTTTAAATTGTAGAATGCCAATAGATAATATTAACGGCAATCCCACACTGGACCAAATAGAATATCTGCCACCAATTTCTTCCCAGAATTCAAAAATATTTTCTGCCTTTATACCAAAATCAAGCGCTCTTTTTGGATGCGCTGTTACCCCCACAATATGTGTTACAACTTTGTCTTCACTGCCCAAAGCCCCTAGAAACCAAGCCTTGACCGTTTTTGCATTTTCTAGTGTTTCAGGTGTTGTAAAGGTTTTTGAACTGATAATGCACAAAGTCTTGTTTGGATTAACATTCTTGAGACAAGAAGCAAGATGATAACCATCAACATTCGAAATAAAATGGAGTTTAAGTGCTGTGTTCTTATAAGGTTTCAAGGCTTCAGTTGTCATCACTGGCCCTAATTCAGATCCCCCTATCCCTAAACAAAGCACATCTTCATATTGTTGCTTGGCAGTATCAAAAAAAACAGCCATTCGTTCAAGCACAGAAGCTATTCTCGCGCTGGGTTTAGGATCCCTTAACTCTGGATGTAACACTGCGCGATCTTCTGAAATATTTATTTTTTGTCCTGAAAAAAATGCTTCTCGCTTTTTTGCCAATTCAGCATCCCTTGCTAAGGCACACAATTTTTCAATTGTGTTATGAGTGACTTTCTGTTTTGAATAATCAAAAAGTAAATCCTCAAGTTGAACAGAAAACCGAGAAAAACGTTCTGGATCGCTCACAAACAAATCAGCAATCCTGACATCCTCTAAAGCCTCTCTCTCGGCAATCAGATCTGCATCCTTAACTTTAAGCATTAATTTCTTCTTCCATATCCTCTTCATCAAAATCTTCATCCAGTTCATCTTCGTCTTCGCCCAAGATAACTGCCTGATAAAACCGAACATCTCCAGGACTGACGCTATGCGAGATCAAATCGCCAGCCAGGCTATAGCCTAAATCTAAGGCTTCTGCGACCTTTGCTTCAAAGGCATCAATTGCCTTATTGCTTCCTTCAATTAACATATATGCTTTCATTGCTTGTCCCCTCTTAAGTAAAAAAACATATTATCATTTTTCCGTCGTTTTCGCAGGCCTCCGATAAAACTTTCGCTTAGGCGGCTGTATATTTGATGCCATTTTTTGACGCGTTACTTCATCAGCTGCAATATAATCATGCCACCATGACGCCAAGGTTTTTGCTTCTTGATCACCTGCTTCCCCTCTCAAAATCATAAAATCATACGCCGCTCGAAATCTCGGATTGGCGTACAACCGAGCTGCGCGTTTGCCTGCACGATTTTTCAAATGTAATTGTAAACTCCATATTTCCCGTATAATTTGCACCAACCTTTTTGGGATCGCAAGCGCTTTTTGTTGTACATGTAAAATTTCATGAAAAGCTTCTAAATAAGCTAAATATTCTGACAGTCCTTGGCTTTTCTTTTTTTCAGCCAAACTTTTCAAAGGATACCATAAAAATACTGCCAACAGAAATGGTTGTGCGACAGGCTTTTCTTCTGCCCAGCGTTTATCGGTATTTAAAAGGGCATGTTGCAAAAATTGTTCTGCTTCTTTTTTTGCATCTGCTTCAAGCAAATATTTTTCTGTCAAGGGAAACAATACGCCTAGGAGTTTATATTTTCTCAATAACTGAAAGCTACTATATGCAAATCCACTTAAAAACATCTTAAGGTATTCATTAAATTAACGCGAAGGGGCTACTTGTGA
>CAZCHZ010000195.1:0-3596 GCA_964498615.1 uncultured Legionellaceae bacterium
ATTAAGAAACTATTTTGTAAACACCCCCCCGCCGCCTTCGGCGTCGGCCCCCCTCAAAGGGGGCGAATTGCTTCAATTGTTTTAATAAGCCATGTTCACCGGACACTAGTGCGCTTGCGGGAGAGGGTGGCACGAAGTGCCGGGTAAGGGTAACTAATATGGAGCCTATTCCGTATTAGTGATACTAATAAGGAATGAGCTCCGGATTAGTTCGATAGAAATACTCAGACCTATAATAGACTTTAGTTAAATGAAGAAAATATGCTAATGTATTGAAATCTGTTTTAAATCCTTAACGACGGAAGTTATATGGCAAACATTCAGCGTAGAACTGTTTATTTAAAAGAGTATGAAGTCCCACATTACCTCGTCAATACTGTCGATTTGCTATTCGATTTAGAGGAAGATCGCACTTTTGTTACAGCCACTCTAGATATGCAACGTAATCCTAAAATTGCGAAAAGCACGCCCTGTATTTTGCAGGGAGAAGCACAAAAGCTTTTATCTATCAGTTTAAATGGTCGGGCTTTATCCTCAAAAGAGTATAGCCTGGATGAAGAAAAGTTGACGATTTTGGAAGTGCCAGAACGTTTCACACTAGAAATTAAATCCGAAATTCATCCTGAGAAAAATACCGAGCTTAGCGGTTTATATCGTGCTAAAAACTTATTTTGCACCCAGTGCGAGGCTGAAGGCTTTAGGCGCATTATCTATTATCCCGACAGACCCGATGTCTTAAGCAAGTTTACAACGACTATTCATGCAGATAAAAAACGTTATCCTGTTTTATTGTCTAATGGGAATTTGGTTGAAAAAGGTGAAAAAGGAAACAGGCATTGGGTGAAATGGGTGGACCCTTTCAAAAAACCTTGCTATTTATTTGCGCTAGTTGCAGGTGATTTGGTAGGCATTAAAGATCATTATCTCACGATGTCGGGAAGACTGGTTAAGCTTTATATTTATGTGGAACGCGAAAATCAAGACAAATGTCAGCATGCCATGGAAGCATTGAAAAAAGCCATGCGTTGGGATGAAGAAACCTATGGTAGGGAATATGATCTCGATATTTACATGATTTTAGCGGTGAATGATTTTAATATGGGCGCCATGGAAAATAAGGGTTTAAATATTTTTAATGCAAAATATATTTTAGCCCGTCCAGAAACGGCAACCGATGGAGATTATGAACATATCGATGCGGTGGTGGGACATGAATATTTTCATAATTGGTCGGGTAATCGTGTTACCTGTCGAGATTGGTTTCAATTAAGCTTAAAAGAGGGCTTAACGGTATTTCGCGAACATCAATTTTCTAATGATATTAGCCAATCTTCTGTGGGACTCATTGAAAATGTGGCGTATTTAAGAACACATCAATTTGCAGAAGATGCAGGTCCAACAGCCCATCCTGTGCGTCCAGATGCCTATGAGGAAATCAATAATTTCTATACCATGACCATCTATGAAAAAGGCGCTGAAGTGATTGGCATGTTAAGGACGCTCTTAGGAAAAGATACTTTTCGAAAGGGCATGGATTTGTATTTCGAACGTCATGATGGTCAGGCGGTGACGATTGAAGATTTTGTGGCTGCCATGGAAGCTGTATCTAAGAGAGATTTCACGCAATTTAGATTATGGTATACACAAGCAGGCACACCTGAAATTGAAGTAATTGAGGCATTTGATGAAAAAAATAAGGTTTATACCCTCACTTTAAAGCAATTTTGTCCAAAAACACCTAATCAATCAGAAAAATTGCCCATGCATATTCCTGTCGCCCTAGGATTATTATCTGCAGAAGGGCGTGATTTATTGCCCAAGGGCAGTCTGGTTGAATTAAGAGAAAAAACGCAAAGTTTTGAATTTAAAAATATTGAAAAGCGTCCCTGTCTTTCTATCTTGAGGGAATTTTCAGCGCCCGTGAAAGTGAAACTACCTTTAGATGATGCGCAATTAGCGTTTTTACTTGCCCATGACAGTGATGGTTTTAAACGTTGGGATGCAGGCCAGACTTTATCAGAGCGCATGATATTAAGCATGATTGTAGACTACAAAGCAGGGCGAACCTTAAAGGTTTCTCCCCTTTGGTTATCTGCCCATGAGGCTGTGCTTGCGGATCCTAAGCTAGATCCCGCCTCGAAAGCGGCGCTCTTAAGTTTGCCTGCTTCAAGCTATTTAGTGGAATTGCAACAACCCGCAGATGTTGAAGCAATTTATTTGGTGAAAAAATTTATTCGAGAAACGTTTGCAAAACAAGCCGAAAAAGAATTTCTTAAGCAATATCATGCGAATATGACACCAGGTTTATATCAATATACTACCGAGCTTGCCAACAAACGTTCCTTAAAAAACCTCTGTCTTGGGTATTTATTGGAGACGGGTAAAGAAGCAATGATAGCATTGGCAGCCAAGCAATATCATGTTGCCAACAACATGACAGATGCTTTTGCTGCATTAAGTGCTTTGGCCGACATTGATTGCCCGGAAAGAAAGCAAATTTTTGCAGAATTTTATGAGCGCTGGCAGCATGATCCTTTAGTCGTGAATAAATGGTTATCTGCGCAAGCGCTTTCTCAATTGCCAGATACCTTAACGGTGGTTGAAGGTTTAATGAAACATCCAGCCTTTGAAATCACCAACCCAAATAAAGTCTACGCTTTAGTGGGTGCTTTTTCTTCCAGTAATTTGCTGCGTTTTCATGAAAAAACGGGTCGCGCTTATAAGTGGCTGGCTGATGTGATTATTAAATTGGATAGCTTAAATTCTCAAGTGGCGGCGAGAATGATGAACGCTTTTAAACGCTGGAAACGTTTTGATGAAGCAAGACAGGCATTGATGCGAAAAGAACTTGAAAGGATCCGAGATAGCAAAAATTTATCCAGTGATGTAAGCGAGATTGTAAATAAATGTCTTGCTTAAAAAGTGAGGTTATGTCCACGATCTCACTTTGATATTAAGGTGTATACCCATCAAAAATCTGTATTAGAATAATAATAATAATGTGATTAGAATCATGTAGTTGCACTTATTAATAAGGTTAGATTGGAGTTTTAATCCAAACTCGAGACTTGCTCTCTTTAATAATTCTCTATCTGTTCGAGAGATTGGACTATATTTCTTATATAAGAACCACTTAAAAATTGTGTGAAGCTTGGTTTTCTTTGCATACACACGGATATAAAAATGACGATGATAATAAATGATCCTAAAAAGAATGAGAAGGAATTTATGGATATCCTGCAAAGCGGTGATTTTGCCGCCATTAAAAAATTTGTAGAAGCAAATCCTTCTGTTTTTGTTGCCAAATATGGTTCACCTCAAGACAATCTTGATTCCGATCCGCCTAGCTTGAGTTCTGATCCGTTGCTCGTTTTACATCAATATTGTGCTAAATTACGTAGGAAAAATATTAAATGGCTTAATGAAAAAAACGAAATAGTACAATATTTGTTAGACAGAGGGATAAAAATTAACATGGCCAGCATGGGACTGGCCTTTGCGATAGAGGGTGCAATCCAGCAAGGCAATGAAATGTTGGCCTTGAAATTATTGGATATAGGACCAAATTGGTCTGAAGATCTCTCCCGTTTTCTCGA
>CAZCHZ010000196.1:0-3583 GCA_964498615.1 uncultured Legionellaceae bacterium
TGGATCTTTTATGTTTTTAGGGCCAACGGGTGTTGGTAAAACAGAAGTGTGCCGTGCTTTGGCAGAATTTTTGTTTGATACAGAAAATGCCATGGTGCGTATTGATATGTCCGAATTTATGGAAAAACATTCCGTTGCGCGTCTGATTGGTGCACCACCAGGTTATGTGGGCTATGAAGAAGGAGGATATTTAACAGAGGCTGTGCGCCGTAAACCCTATAGTGTCATTTTATTAGATGAAATAGAAAAAGCCCATCCAGATGTCTTCAATATTTTATTACAAGTGTTAGAAGATGGGCGTCTTACCGATAGTCAGGGCCGTACGGTTGATTTTCGCAATACCGTCATTGTGATGACTTCAAATTTAGGTTCGCAATTAATTCAAGAATTAACAGGAAAAGTCGATTTTTCCGAAATTAAAACGGCAGTCCTTGGCGTGGTGAATCAACATTTCAAACCGGAATTTATTAATCGCTTGGATGAGATTGTTGTATTCTCGCCCTTAACCGAAGACGATATTCACCAAATAGCCGAAATTCAAGTGAATTTACTTAAAGCACGTTTAAAAGCGTTAAATTTCGAATTGAGTGTCGATGATAAAGTCTTGAAGAAATTAAGCGAGGCCGGGTATGATCCCGTGTATGGTGCGCGTCCTTTAAAACGTGTGATAAATCAAATGCTAGAAAACCCCTTGGCAGAAAGTTTATTGAAAGGCAGTGACGCACCCGGGAGCAGCATTAAAGCAATCATCAAGGATGGAAAAATTGATTTTCAAAAAGTTAATTAATAACAGACTGGATGGTTTCGGTCGCACGCTTCCTCGCAATGACGGTATAAGAGCACTATACAATTCGGGATTACTTTTGACGGCATCATTCATCATTGGCATAGGATTCGTGATGCTTTTTTCGGCTTCTGCCGCCTATGCAGAAGCACATCAATTGTCTCCTTTCTATTATGTTTGTCGCCAAGCCCTGGCCTTTGTCATTGGGTTGGCGCTTGCGGCATTTGCAATGTATGTACCTTTACGTTTTTGGTTAACCTATAGTGTACCTTTGTTGTTGATAACGATCATTGCTTTAGCGATTTTATTAATTCCTGGCGTTAGTCATGAAGTTCATGGCAGCACACGATGGATTTTTATCGGACCCATCTCTATTCAATTCTCTGAGTTTGCGAAAGTCGCCTTGGTAATCTATATGGCCAGTTTTCTTGCGCGCAAACCGCAGGAAGTGCGAGAAAAAATGTCAGGCTTTTTAAAACCCCTGGTTATTTTGCTTGGCGTATCAGGATTAGTATTGCTAGAACCTGATTTTGGAGCAGTGGTTGTGATGACAGCGACGGTGATGTGCATGCTGTTTTTAGGCGGCGTACCATTTAAACGCTTTATTCCCTTCGTGCTCGCGATATTAGGAGCGCTTGTGTATTTATTGATGTCTTCTCCTTATCGTATGGCAAGATTAAGTACTTTTTTAAATCCCTGGGCAGATCAATTTAATACAGGATATCAGCTCACACAATCTTTAATTGCGTTTGGACAAGGGGCTTGGACGGGGGTTGGGTTGGGGAACGGTGTTCAAAAATTGCTGTATTTACCAGAGCCACATACGGATTTTTTGTTTGCCGTCATTGCCGAGGAATTGGGCCTGTTAGCTGCGATGGGAATATTAGGTTTATATGTTGTATTGATTTACAAAGCATTGGCGATTGGACGTAAAGCAATCCTCAATGGTATGCTTTTTGCAGGGCATTTGGGTTATGGCATTGCATTATGGCTTGGTATTCAAACCCTCATTAACTTAGGCGTGAATGTGGGGATGTTGCCCACAAAAGGTCTCACTCTGCCTTTTATGAGTTATGGATCGAATAGCTTATTAGCATGTATGTTGGCTTTGGGCTTATTATTTCGGATTGATTTTGAAACACGTCTTAAGAAAATAGGCTATGGATAGCCCTCGGAAAAGTTTTTTGGCGAGGGAGAGGTGTTTGAGCGAAGCGAGTTTAGCGACCGAAGACAAAAAAGCTTTTCTGGAGGGCTATAGGTGAAACAAAAGTCGCGTATTTTAATTATGGCAGGTGGTACAGGTGGACATGTTTTTCCGGGATTGGCTGTCGCCAAATCTTTAATCAGTCAAGGATGTCATGTTGCTTGGTTGGGTACCAAGGCAGGCTTAGAAAGCCAGATCCTTAAAAATACAGATATTCCTTTATATTTTATTACAGCCGCAGGCTTACGTCGACAAAATATTTTCAAGCGCATGATAGGTTCTCTGCAGTTACTTTTGGCGCTTTGCCAATCTTTATGGATATTGTCTCGTTATAAACCCTGTGTCGTCTTAGGCATGGGTGGATTTGTGGCAGGACCAGGAGGACTTGCTGCTTGGTTGCTTCGGTATCCCTTAGTGATCCATGAACAAAATGCCATTCCAGGGGTGACAAATCGCATTCTGTCGAAATTGGCAACAAGAGTCTTAGAAGGATTTGAAAATAGTTTCCCAAAGGAAGTCCATGCAATTTGTACGGGCAATCCTGTGAGAGAAGATTTATTAAACATCCCCGATCCTAAAGAAAGATTTGCTTCAAGAAAAGGACCCATGCGTATTTTAATCTTGGGCGGAAGCCGGGGTGCGCAAGTGTTAAATGAACGCTGTCCCCTAAGTATGCAAATCGTCGCTCAAACAGTCCCCAAAGAAAATCTCCCAGAGATTTGGCATCAGACAGGAAAGCAAGGAGATACGGCCAGTTTGTATCAGAGACAAGGGATAAAGGCAAAGGTCGAGCCTTTTATTGAAGATATGGTATTGGCCTATACTTGGGCAGATATTGTTATTTGTAGAGCGGGAGCTTCCACAGTGTCTGAATTGGCGGCGATTGGTTTGGGGGCGATTTTGGTGCCCTTCCCCTTTGCGGTGGACGACCATCAAACCCATAATGGACGTTTTTTAGAGAGGGTGGGTGGTGCAAGGATCATTCAACAAAAAGACTTCTTGCCGGAAAAGTTAGCAGGCTTTATAATTGAATTATCTGCAGCACCTGGTAACCTACTTAAGATGGCTGCTGCTGCTAAAACGCTTGCAAGACCTAAGGCCTTATCCCTGGTTGCAAACAATTGTATAGAGGTGTGTGGTGACAACAAAAAATGAATTTATGCGACGTATTCGTAAGGTGCACCTCATTGGCATCGGGGGTGCTGGCATGGGTGGCATTGCTGAAGTGCTCTTAAATTTGGGCTATGTTGTCACAGGATCAGATCCCAGCCAAAACGCAATGGTTTCGCACTTAAAAAAATTAGGGGTCTCTATCGCAAATAAACATGAGCCTGAAAATTTACAAGACTGTGATGTGGTAGTGGTCTCCAGTGCGGTGTCTGAAAAGAATGTCGAGGTAGTTGAAGCAAGAAAGAGACGTATTCCCGTTGTGCAAAGAGCGTCTATACTGGCAGAACTAATGCGGTTTATAGGAGGACTTGCCATTTCAGGCACGCATGGTAAAACGACAACGACAAGTGTAGTCGGGAGTATTTTTGCAGAAGCAGGCTTGGATACGACTTTTGTGGTGGGAGGCATTGTCAACAGAATATGCA
>CAZCHZ010000197.1:0-3515 GCA_964498615.1 uncultured Legionellaceae bacterium
CAGATCTACTAATACATTATTCATTATTGTTTACCAGTAATCTTGGGGCTTGAAGTCACTGTGTTGTGTGATGGCCTGCATTTGCTATCCATCTGCATAAGAGATTCTGCTCTTTCAAAATCTGTCTCAGAGAACAATAGAAACTTACAGGGATTGTCATTGCGTACGAATGCTGGCCCCATACACATTAATACACTATCATGTCCTGTTCCATCAGCGAACCATTTTCTCATCTTTTTTATACTCTGTTCTGTACTACCCATGACAATTCCTCCTACTGTTTGTGCGATTTTGTATCATGTCACTCTCTTTCATTATTTTCCCATGTTCAATTAAAGAGATCAAGTTTGTCTAATGCTGCTTTCCAAGTCGCTTGTGAAAAGTCGCATTACAGAGAATTTTATGATAATATCCACCTATAAATATTGTTTTTTTATTAATTTAAATAACTAACGGGGGATATATGAACAACCGATATCGAAAAATGAAAATCTTGGGCCTAGCAGGAATACCTCTCATTGCGATAGGTTTGAGTGGTTGCCCAGGACTTTACTCGGATTCCATACAAACAGAAGAGGTTGCATATGGATATCATGATTACCGCGTGATGTATCCTCAAAGCAGGCCTGTGCAACAGCGTTCGCATGTGCAACATCAAAATGTGCAGGTGGTGCAACAAGTACAGCAAGTACAGCAGGTGAATCATGCGCCACAGATATATCATCAACCGCATCCAGGACAACAACTGCAAGCGCAACAGCAGGCGCGACAAGCGGAACAGCATGCGGCGCAAGTAAGAGCTGCCAGAGAAAGAGAAGCACAAATTGCGAGTGATCGTGCAATGGCTGAACGCTTGCAAGCAGAAGAATATCGCAATGCTGCAAGAGAAGCACAAATTGCAAGTGATCGTGCAATGGCAGAACGTTTACAAGCTGAAGAGTATGCTAGAGTAGGTCAACCGGCACATTAATATAGTCGAGCTTAATATAGTCAGGTTCCCCTTCACTCATCTTGCATGTTATTATGGTGATAGCCGAGTAATGTGTGAAGGGAGCAATCCATTGGATGTTCATGAGAATCATTAGTTTATTTATTCTGTTGCTTTCAGGGTTTTCAGTTGCGGCCACAGACATTGTGATGTGGCATAGTATGGAAGCTTCTGTGAGAGACACACTCTTGGATTTTATTGAAAGATTTAATCAACTGCCCGCCATCAAACAAACGAACAAAAAAATTGTATTGCAATATAAAGGAAGTTTTGAAGAAACCTTGAGCGCGGGTCTTGCTGCTTTGGGCAGCAAAAATGCTCCGCATATTTTGCAAGTGTATGAAATGGGAAATTTAGTGATGCAAGCGCATCCCAAAGCCTATGTTGCACTTGATAAATTAAGCAATCGAAAAAGTCCTTTGTTACAAAAATCAAATTTCTTACCCGTCATGGGAGAATTTTATCAATCACAATTTGGGCAATCAGGCATGGCGTCTCTGCCTTTTAATATTACCACTGCTGTGCTTTTTTATAATAAAGATGCGTTTCGAAGGGCGGGTCTCGATCCGGAAAAACCACCGAAAACCTGGGAAGAGTTTGAAGAAATTGCCAAGGTTTTAAAAAAACAAGGTTTTAAATATGCATTGGTATCGCGCGTGTTTTCGGGTCATCAACTTGATCAAATCGCTGCTTGGCATAATGCGCCTGTTGCCACCCTGGGCAATGGCGTAGATGGACCCTACCATGCGAGTTTAGTCATGGATAGAGATTTTTTTAAATTCCATTTTGGTAAATTAGCGCAGTGGCATAAAGAAAAGAAATTTGGCTTAGAGGTGGGTTTAGAAGCGGAAACCGCTTTTGCCAACGAAGAAGCTGTCATGATAACGCAGGGGGCAACAGGCATTATTTTGTTGCCGAGACTCGTGAAAAATAAATTTGAAATTGGCGTGACTTTCTTACCTTTTTGGGCAAGCAAAATTAAAGCGCCTTACAATACGATTGCGGGAGGCACTTCTCTTTGGGCTTTAAGCGGGCATACACCTGAAGAATATCAAGTCATTCAAGCGTTTTTTGAATATTTTGCAAGTCCGGAAATCCAAGCAGAATGGCACGAAAAAACCTGTTATATTCCAACGGTCGTGGGTGCAAAAGAAATCGCCTTGCAGCATCATTTTTATTCCAATGGCACAATCGGGCGCGCCGCTGGCATTGGGGTAGATTCTTTTTCAAAGAATCCTCCCAGTACCTATTCTCGTGGTATCTTATTACCCAATTTTCCAAAAATTCGTGAGCTTATGATAGAGGAAATGAAAGAAGCAATACGCGGTAATAAATCTGTTGAAGAGGCCTTGGATCAGATTGAGAAAGAAGGGAATCTTATTTTAAAAGCAGCAAATAAAGCGGTACCCTCTCCTTGAAACCTGTAGTGATAGGCAATTGGAAGATGCATGGCAGTCGATATACTGTTCATGAATTGATTCGGGTCTTGAGTAGAGGATTATCAGAAATCCAAGGGTATGCAAAAATAGAGGTCGCTATTTGTCCCCCTGCAGTTTATTTGCAGGAGGCCATGCAAGTCATCCAGGGCAGCAACAATATTAAGTTGGGCGCCCAAAATTTGTATTATGAGCCCCCGGGTGCCTATACAGGTGAAATTGCAGCAGAGATGTTGTCGGATATAGGCTGCCAATATGTTATTATTGGCCATTCAGAGCGCAGGCAGTTATTTTTTGAAACGGATGCAATCGTTGCTAGAAAATTTAAGGCGGCGTATCATAGTGGCCTGATTCCCATCCTCTGTATTGGTGAAACAAGAGAGGAAAGGGAAATGGATGGGACCTTGGAAGTAGTAGCAGGCCAATTGGAAACAGTGAGAAATTATGTTGGGATAGAGGCTTTTGCTTCGGGCATCATTGCCTACGAGCCCATATGGGCAATAGGCACAGGTTTAACAGCAAGCCTGGAACAAGCGCAAACGGTTCATGCCTATATTAGAAATTTATTGAAAAGTTGGGATGAGGCACTTTCCGAAGTCAGGATTATTTATGGGGGAAGTTTGAAGGCGGATAATGCATTAAGTTTATTGACTTCGCCAGATATTGACGGGGGATTGGTTGGAGGCGCATCTTTAAAGCCTTCAGAATTTTTAGGTATTTGTAAAGCAGCAATAGAGAGTACTGAATGGAAGAAATAGTTTTAGTGATTCATGTCATTGTCGCCTTGGCGATCATTGGTTTAATATTGGTGCAGCAAGGAAAGGGTGCTGAAATGGGCGCTTCCTTTGGGGGCGGTGCTTCTCAAACTTTTTTTGGGAGTCAGGGCTCGGGTTCATTTCTCACACGTTTTACAGCGATTTTGGTGGCAGTGTTTTTTGTGACGAGTTTGTCATTGGGTTATATCACTGCAAAACGGGCGAGACCTACAAGCATTGATGAGCTGATGACAAAGACACAGAACACAATGCCAGCAGCGCCTGCTAAAGAGGGTGATATTCCTAAACTGCCCAATTAGTGGTATTGTCATGAAC
>CAZCHZ010000198.1:0-3446 GCA_964498615.1 uncultured Legionellaceae bacterium
TGCAAAAAAATGCACGTGTTTCTGCCAGCATAATATGAACGACGACATCAAATAAATCGAGAGCCACCCAGCTGCCTTCTTTGGCACCCGAAATACTAAAAGGAAACGTGGTCTCTTTTTTAAGTTCGCGGCTCAAATTTTCAGCAATAGCACGCACATGACGGTTGGAACTGCCTGTAGCGACAATAATGTAATCGGTAAAAGAAGCCTGTCCCCGCACATCTAGGGTATTGATTTCTGAGGCTTTCATAGCATCTAAATGCTTTAGAACGATGTTTTTAAAACTCATTATCGAAAGTCCCCTTCGTTCCTTGCACCTAAATTATCATTATACCCATAAAGTTTTTCTTTTTGAATATAATCATAGACTTTTTCCGAGAGTAAAAACTGCGCAGATTTACCGGTTTTGATAAGGGTGCGTATTTTGCGACCGGAAATGTCAAAGGTTGTAATAGGGGCACATTTTATGCGTCCCGCCAAAAAATGAGATAATGTTTCATCATTGCTCAGTTCATGTTTTTTTAAAAAATCAATCATGGCGCCTTCTTTAGGCATCTCCCATGCAGTAGGACAGGCCACGATAATGTTGGCGAGTTGAATTAATTTTTCCCATTGATGCCAGGAATGTAATTCTAAAAAAATATCCATCCTCACCACCATACAAAGTGAAGCTTTGGGATATTCTCTACGTAAAGACATTAGGGTATCCACAAAATAAGAAGGACCTTCTCGATTCATTTCCCTATCATCAATTTTAAAACATGTATTTGCAATCGCAAGTCCTACCATCGCGAGACGTTCAGTGGGCAGGCAGGCGGGGGGTGGACGATGTGGGGGATGATTGCAAGGGATTAATCGCATTTCATCTAAATGTAAGTTTTCAAAAATTTCCAAAGCTGTACGTAGATGCCTCAAATGAATGGGATCAAAAGTGCCTCCAAAAATACCAATCGTCCTTAAGTTATCCATGACAGTCTCCACAAAATTTCAAACACAGTGATAGTAATCCCGGCCATGTATCTTGAAAGCCCACACCTTTTATGCCCTCATCAAGTGCTTTGGCTTCTAACAATAATGCATATAGCGAAGATAAAGATTTGTCTTTTAAAAACCTCGTTAACAAGGGAATGCGATGCTTGAAAACATAAAATTCCTGCATTACTTGCGATATTGTTTTTCCTTGTTGCGAAGCCTTCACCATGGGAATGCAAGTTCTGATTTCTTTTGTTAAGGCCCATAATATTAATAATGGTTCAATACCATCTTCTTGTAAAGCCTTCAATATTTCAATGGTTTTCGGCATGTTGCCACTTAAAATACAATCCAACAAATCATAGACGGAAAATCTGGCATTAAAATGCGTCATGTCAATTATTTCCGAATTTGTAATTTTCTTATCTTTATCCAAATGACACAGTTTTAGTTTTTCAAGCGTATTTGCGCTGGCAAGTAAATTTCCTTCCGTACGTTCCACAAGGATATTAAGTGCTGGGGCACTTACTTCTAAGCCTAATTCAGCACTTCGCTTTTTACAAAAGGCAAGGAAGGCACCTCCTTTGAGTGGGCGAGACAAGATGATAAGACCTTTTTCATCACATTTCAAAAACCAGTTTGTTTTTAATAATGCTTGATCCCAGTACTCAATGATAAGAATAAGTACAATATTGACTGGTAGCTTGTCGAATAATTTCATTAATTTCTCTGACGCAGCCTTATTAAGTTTGCCTTCAATGCGACATTCAATACAGCGCTTTTCAGAAAAAAGGCTCATGGAGGAAAGTTCCGATTCCAGTTGACCGTCGAAAGTTGTCGTGATATCAAAGCGTTTTCTCTCGGTAAAGCCCTGTTTTATAGATGCCATACGTAAGTATGCAAGCGCTTCTTTGTGTTGTAAAGGCTCATCCCCCACTATGCAATTAAGAGGAGAAAAATGCTGATGGAGATAATCTTTAAGGTCGCTCGCTGGTAGACGCATGGCTCAGTGCTAATTGGGTGATGATTTGGGTGGTTGCATCCATATACAGATCCTGTTGAACGCGTAGTCTTTCATTTTCTGTACCTAAGATGGCATTGGGGATAATGGTGAGTTCGCGTTCCACTTCTGCCAATCCTTCTTGTATTAAGATCGTGCCTCTGGGATTGCTTATTTGAAATTTCACTGTGAATCGCAAAGCCACGCGATTAATTTGTACATCCGAGCCATAGGCAAGGATACGTTCTTTAAAACTTGTTTCCAAAATGGTTAAGGTCGATACATGATTTGATTCATAGGGCTCAATAGCAAGGATCTGGACACAATTTATTTTTAGGGTTTTTCTTAACACCCGTTGAAAAGGATCAAAAGGGGCATCAGGACAAATTTGTAAGACTTGCAAGTTTGGAGGAATATCAAAACAACCTCGTAATTTAAAACCACAGCTCACAGTACTGATAGACATAGTAAATAGTAAAAAAATTTTTATCTTATGCACATTCACTTGATAACCACATTAACTAATTTATTTGGCACAATAATAATTTGCTGAATTTTCTTGTCTCCAATATGACGTTGTACATTTTCATTCGTAATAGCCGTTTTTTCAATCAGCGCTTTATCAGCATCACTCGCCAAAGTAATTTTTCCACGTACTTTACCATTCACCTGAACTATCATCTCATAGCTGTCACGTTGCAGGGCATTTACGTCTACCTTAGGCCAAGGTTCATCAATCACAGCTGTGGTGTGCCCCAAGGCTTTCCATAAATAATGCGTAATATGCGGGGTGATGGGCGAGAGTATTAAAATTAAGATATTTAAGGTTTCTCTGACCACGGCTTCATCACTTTTACTGGTGACAGTAAAGCTTGTAATGGCATTTAACAATTCCATCATTGCCGCAATGGCAGTATTAAAGGTATGACGTCTCCCGATGTCATCTGTTACTTTGCTTAACGTTTCATGACAGCGTCTACGTAAATCTGCTTGTGCTGAAGTAGGAGGGCCATCATTTTTGACGGGATGTTCAATATGTTGCTTACAAGCTTGAAAAAGACGTTTTAAAAAGCGGAAAGCGCCTTCAACACCACTATCGGACCATTCCAAGGCACTTTCAGGCGGGGCTGCAAACATTAGAAAAAGCCTGGCAGTATCTGCACCAAAACGATCAATCAAACTTTGTGGATCTACAATATTTCCCGCAGACTTCGACATTTTACTGCCATCTTTTAAAACCATACCCTGTGCAAGTAAACGTGTAAAAGGTTCATCTTGTTTGAGTAAACCACAATCTCGCATGGCTTTTTGGAAAAAACGGGCATATAAAAGATGCAAGATAGCATGTTCTATACCGCCGATATATTGATCGACAGATAACCAATAATCTGTACGCGCATCAAACATGCTCGCGTTTTGATCGGGACAACAACAGCGTGCATAATACCAAAAAGATTACATAATATTAACGAAA
>CAZCHZ010000199.1:0-3433 GCA_964498615.1 uncultured Legionellaceae bacterium
GTCGCAGGCGGCGTGGGTGCTAATCTTGTCTTAAGAGAAAAACTAAGAGTGCTTAGCCACAAACACAACTGGGAAGTATATTTTCCCAGGATGGAATTTTGTACTGACAACGCAGCAATGATAGCCTTTGCAGGCTATTTGCGTTTACAAAACCCACCCCCATCTTCCTTAGAAATCAAGGTACATCCGCGTTGGCATATGGACACTCTTGGGGAATAATGTCACACTGATGATGGCTAAGCGCAATGAAGGATAACTCATGTTAAAAAGGATTCTGATCATTTTCTTATCATGCATGACAACAAATGTGATTGCCTATTCAACATGCATGGACGGATCTTCGTCGTATGAATGGCAAAGATATGCAGGTGCAGATTTCAAATATGCAGGCATTAATCCCAGAAGCGACTGGAGATATATTTTTGTCCCCGATTATCCCACCAGCAATTTATATTTCGGCATAAGATTTTATCCGCAATTCGGCATAGAACTTGGTTATGAAGCCGCGAAACTGGGCAAAAAAGACAATACTTTTAACCAAGGCCAAACTTTTTTTGGTAACAATGTGAGTGGCGTACAAACGGTTTCTAGTATCAGATTTGCAATTTGGCATATTGATTTTTGTTATTTTTATCCTATTTCACCCGCTTATGAAGATATCGATTTGTTTGCGTCCATTGGGCTGGGCGAGGTACAAACTTCTTTGAATTTAACAGCATCGCCTAATACACCCGGGACAGTCGCGGCTGCTTTAAATAATATGCAACTGCAAAGAACATCCATATTGCGCGTAAGAATTGGTGCTGAATATATGTCTACCAGTTATCTGGGAATAAGAGCGCTGGTGGGTTATGATGGAACCAATAAAATCAAAGTAAAAGGCGTGCCAGCCGTTCAACTGCATGGATTTAACGTACTCACCGAACCTTTCAAAGACAGCTTGTATGTTTCTTTAGGATTAATTTTCAAGTTTTAGGATGATCAATCACTTTTTTCTTGCTCGTGGGTAGTACATCAGAAGACGTTTGCTGTTTGTGCCGATCAAATCCTACAAGACTTGAACTTGAACTCGCTGTCGGCGCCGCTGCCTGACGCATCGCTTCCTCATATTGTGCCTTAAGCTCGGGCGTTAGATTAATCAGCATAACTTTAAAGTTTACATCACTTTGGCATGCTGATTGCATCTCTTTCTGAACAGCTCTTAATTTCACGCTTGCTTCGGTCTTTGCCACAATTGCCAGCCTTTCCTCATCTGAACAAAAATAAAAACGGCTAAAATATGTTTCCCAAAGATGGGGTTTGTTTTCAGGATTTAAGTCAAGAAATAAGGCCTCCATCACTCTACGAGCTTGTTTTGCCAAGGTAGAACATTCTTCAGCACTGGCAGTTCTGGCCAACGTCTCGACAATTGCGCTTTGATTGCAGCCATGAAGTCCTTTGGGAAACAAGGAACGAGCATCCTGAATAAATTGATCGCGTTCTTTTTCAGAACGATTCATAACAGCTCGAGTGATTACTTGCTTATCATGATCATCTGTGTTTACATGAAAAAGAGGCGCTATTTTAGCAGTTAATGCGGCTTCTGATGTTTCTTTTACATCTTGACTGGCAGCATCCTGTTTAACATTTTCCTTGCTCTTCCGAGAAACCGCCTTTGAAGTTTGTAACAACTCCAACAGCGCTGCTTGTTCTTGATTGAATTCCGAAAGGCTGGCTTTGGCTTTTTGGCTGAATACATACACCTTATCACCGAATTCCCCAAAATACTTGAAAAACATTAAAAAAGGCGTTGCCCAAGTATTAGCGTCTATTTCACGATCTACTTTTATTCCTGCTAAGGATATTTCCATCATTGCACGTGCTTGTTCAACAAATTCCGAACGTACTTTTGCATCAACTACACGTGCTAATGCTCTAACAACACTTAAGCGGTTAGAGCTATAAAAACCTGGGGGGATAAGCCTAGTCACATCCTCAACAAATTGCGCGCGTTCATCTGCTGGTTTGTTATATACTATTCTAGCAATCAATGCGCGATCGCTATTATCAGTAAAAACTTGATCGTTGTTTGCATTTCTAAAATAGGGTTGAACGCAAAATATAGAAGAGACTTGTTTTAATAATACATCAAGCTTGGATTCAGGCAACTTATCTAAAAAATCAATCAATATGTCATCATCATACTTGTCTACAGGCGAAAACCAAGCTGCTGAATATTCGCGCCTTTTTCCATCAGGCCCTGTACTTGTACCCAAAAATCTCTTCGTTAAGTTTGCTGGCGTACTCATTCAGTATCATCTCCATTATTACAATTTCGGACATGCTAACACTAAAATCTAAATACATGCAATATGTGTAGATTCATCTCTTTTTCCGATATCATTATTAAATATGCTATAGTTACATAAACCAACGTAAAACGTGGTTTTGTATAACTATGACACATTTTTTGAATTAAAAATAAAGTTGGAGAAAACAGATTTTTTCTGACTTCACCATAGCTGTTCATGTGATACTACCAGGCGACAAATTAAATTTCATTTCAAACGTCTTTAAACCTTGAGCTTGTGTTGATGGATATTTTTCGGATATCTTTTTTAATTTTTGGAGCGTAACAGAGAATAAATCAATGTTAAAGGTTTGGCAAAGATGGACTACGTTTATAAAAACATCGGCCAATTCTTCTGAAACTCTTTGTTTAAGCTCTGGTATCAAATGTTTACTTTGTTCTTCTGTCAACCAACAGAAATATTCTGCTAATTCTCCAGCTTCTACATGTAAATTCATGGCTAAATTTTTGGGCGAATGAAATTGTGCCCAATCTCTTTCTGCTATCAAAGTATTTAATTGTTTGAGAATCTCATTGAGTGATCCTTGATCATCTTCTAATCCTTGGATCTTATTTATGAAAGCTTGAGTAGGTTCTATTTCCTCTATTGGAAGACCCAGACTTTTTGCGCATTGGATTTCAGCCGCCAGTCCTTTGGATTGTTCCCAGCCAGGCAATTTAAATACTAATAATTGATCACAACGCGAAAGCATACCATGATCAAAAGACTTCCAAGTGAGATAATACCCGAAAAAACCTAATCTATCAATGGGAATATTGTGTGTTAAAGGGGAATATACTAAAGTACCTTGCTTCATTAAGTCATACGCCATCTGGGTGACAGCTCGCTCCCGGAAACGACGTATTTTCGGGCAAACATCACTATAAGGACTCCCCAAATACGCAATGCTGGATTTTGTTTCTGATACAGCAGATGATAAGCTCATATTTAACTCCTAGTTAAAATTAAAACATTTATAACAGCTCAAATGCTTTTTTTAGAAAAAGTCCGTCATTCCCGCGAAAGCGGGAATCCAGCCACGCTGGACTTTGTAAAAAATATTTCTGGATCCCCGCTTTCGCGGGGATGACAGGATACCTAGC
>CAZCHZ010000200.1:0-3432 GCA_964498615.1 uncultured Legionellaceae bacterium
AGGGAACAATGGTATGCCCCTTTGATCTAAAAAAATCAAGAAATTGCCGGCGTACTTTGGGAGGGGCTTCCAGCAAGCGATAACTCTCCACATTAATTAATTGCAAAGGCAAATGTTTGGCAAACTCGGCAATTGTCGGGCAATCATCTTCTGCCACGCGCATCTTTAAGGCATTTCTACTGCGTTCAAACCCTAAGCGTAATAGACTTCCGCCCTGTTCTGGCTTGAAAGCATCGATAACACCATGCAACACACAAACATTTTCATCAAAAGCAATAAATTCTTCGGCATGATGCGCCCGAAAAGAACGACCCGTACTTAAAAGATGAATAGCTTCTATTAAACTGGTTTTTCCTGCACCATTATTGCCCCAAAATACATTAAATTTAGGAGAAAAATGCAGCGTTGCTGCCACAAGATTTCGCAAACCTGCAAAATTAAGTTGCTGTAAATACATAAATTAAGTTAATTAACTACATTCTCATAGGCATCAAGACATAGGTGCCTGTTACTCCACCAACACCCTCCACTCTTGCGCTACTATTTGCATCAATAAATGTGAAATTCACAAATTCAGTTGGGATCACATTCAGAAAATCAATAAGATATCTAATATTAAAACCCACTTCTAATTCAGGACCCACATAATCTACTTCGACATCTTCTTCAACTTCATCTTGCTCGCTATTGGTGGCTAAGATTTTCAAACAACCTTTTGTCATGCGCAGTTGCACACCTCTGGATTTATCTGTAAATAAAGCCGCTGCACGATAAAAAGCATTTTTCAAACTTTCCCTTGCAACTTGCATCACTTTATCACCGCTTCTGGGAATAATGCGTTCATAATCTGGAAAACGCCCATCTAACAATTTCGATGTCATGGTGACGCTTTCAGTTGAAATACGCATATGATTTGTGCCAATCATCAATGTCACATCAATACTTTCTTCATCTAAAATCCGCTGTAACTCTAAAACCCCTTTTCTTGGCAAAATAATACGCAGTGTTGCGTCTACACCGGGCACAGGGACAGAATGCAAAGCCAAACGATGTCCATCCGCTGCAATAGAATATAAAATGCCCTGCTTTACTTCTAATAACATGCCATTCAAATAATACCGCACATCTTGTTCTGCCATGGCAAAACAAGTGCTTTCAATTAAATGTTTTAAGCGCAAACTTGGCAGTTGAATTTTTAGATGACTAATTTCATCTTTCAAACTAGGAAAATCACTTGCAGGCAAAGTTGCCAGGACAAAACGACTTTTCCCTCCCCGAATTAACATCCTGTCCCCTTCTAGTTTTAGGGTAAGGGTTTCTCCTTCTGGCAAAGCTCGGCATATATCCATTAACTTACGAAAAGAAACCGTGACACGCCCTGCGTCGGCGGATTCATCAAGCATGGCATTTGCGCGCAATTCAACTTCTTGATCGGTTGTTGTAAAAACAATGGAGTTTCCTTCCACAACCATCAACACATGAGACAGAATAGGCGAAAGTTGGGTGCCTTTTTTCTCAACAACGCCAGACACTGCTCGCAAGAGCTTTAAAATGGATTCTCTTTGAATAGAAAAACGCATGTTAGGTAGATAAAATTCTTAAAAGATTAGCAAAATCTTCTGCAATATCGCTACCCCCCTCTCGCAATGCTTTCACCTGTCGACAAGCATGCATCACCGTCGTGTGATCTCTTCCGCCAAAGGCCTCGCCAATCTCCGGCAGGCTGTGGTTTGTTAATTCCTTGCATAAAGCCATGGCAACTTGTCTTGGGCGCGCTACAGAGCGATTTCGACGTTTAGACAAAAGATCAGAAACTTTGATTTTGTAGTATTCGGCCACGGTGCGCATAATGTTGTCCATGGAAACCAACTTCTCTTGTAAAACCAAGAGATCTTTCAGCGCTTCTTGCACAAAATCGACAGTGATGTCGCTACCCGTAAACTGAGCATTGGCAATCACTCGCTTTAGGGCCCCTTCTAGCTCTCTCACATTCGAGCGAATGCGCTTGGCAATAAAAAATGCAACCTCATGGGGTAAATGAATGTGAACGCTTTCTGCCTTATTAATTAAAATGGCTACTCGCGTTTCAAGTTCTGGAGGCTGTACGGCAACCGTCAATCCAGACCCAAAACGAGATTTTAGTCGTTCTTCTATCCCATTGATTTCTTTTGGATAGCGATCTGAAGTCAAAATAATTTGTTGCTGACCCTCAAGTAAGGCATTAAATGTATGGAAAAATTCTTCCTGAGAACGCTCCTTGCCTGCAAAAAACTGAATGTCATCGATAAGCAAGGCATTCACCGAACGATAATAACGTTTAAATTCATTAATGGCATTGGCTTGCAAGGCCTTCACCATATCCGCGACAAAGCGCTCTGAATGTAAATAAACCACACGGGCACCGGGTTGCTTTTTGTGAATTAAATTACCAACCGCCTGCATCAAATGGGTTTTACCCAAACCTACGCCCCCATACAGGAAGAAAGGATTATAAGATCCCCCCGGATTTTCAGCGACTTGCAGGGCCGCAGCTTTTGCTAGCTGGTTAGATTTACCTTCTACAAAACTGTCGAAAGTAAAATTGACATTTAAATTACTTTGATGACTGGTAATGGAATAAACCTTGGCTTGTTGCGCATGGGCGTCCTTTTCCTCAGTTCCCTGTCCTGCACGCTCCGTAGGTTCACGTTTGGTACCTACTTTTAAAACGACCTGGGTAAATTGTCCTTGGTTAATGTCGGTCAGCGATTTCTCGATTAAAGCAAGGTAATGATGTTGAACCCAATCTTCCACATAATCATTCGGAGCAAATAAAGTTACGCCCTCTCCTGTTTCTTCGGCCTGCAGCGGGCTAATCCATTGCGCAAACAAGGGTTGTGGGATTTCCCCACGCAATCGCTCTAAGCACTGCTGCCAGAGAGGAATCATTGGCGTTCACCTCAATTTCTAGTGGAATGTAATTCAGTGTATACAAAGAGTCGAAGCCATATCTAGATCTAATTTTTATATTTTTTCAAAAACTTGTGCATAGCTTGGTTTTATATAGCCCAGCGTCCTGTGGATAACTAATATACTTATCCACAAGAGAGCGCTTAACTTGAGTTATCCACAGATTACCACTTATCCACAAGTATCCTTATACACCGACTTAAAACGCACTTATCTTTTTGAAAATTAACAAAAATTTCAAGTTATCCACAGAAAACGCTTCCATAACTATAACATTAATAGAAAAACTACTTAGTAAATTTATAATATTAGTGTTGCTGCAGGCAATCATAAAGTTAAGAATCTAGACTTAAATTACTAACTGCGAATAAATTCTGAATAAAATTGAGAAACATGGGCGGATAGGCTGTGGATAAGCCAGAAAATATCCACAAATTTTAGGATACATGTCTTTATCCCCAGGATATACAAGCACCTAAAGTG
>CAZCHZ010000201.1:0-3404 GCA_964498615.1 uncultured Legionellaceae bacterium
ATGTTGAAAAAAAATAATACCGAGCACGACAATTTGGCTTAGTATCATAACTAAAATAATTGACTGAGATAATTTATTTGGCATGCAATGATATCCCCATATCTTGCCATAGAAGTCTACGGGCGTCTTTAGTATAGCAGTGCTGAGGGCATAACCCCAAGAGGTTTGATCTTGATAAATAAGCATTACTGCTATACTTTGATGCTATAGGATAGTGTTGAGATATATGGGAAACCTTGATGTCAGCCAAAGGATTAGAAGTCGTATTTCATCGTAATCAATTTTATTTTGGGGCATATCGTCAAATGGCCGTCTCGGCTGTCTTGTTATTCTTGTTTAGTATTTTATTATTGGGCTTTGTTTTTTATCAACGTTCCACTTATCCTGCACCGAGATATTTTGCCACCACAGCAGATGGTATTCCTATCCCGATTATTCCTTTGGATCAAGCCCTGCAATCCCCGGAATTTGTGTTAAATTGGGCATCAGACGCTGTGGTGAAGATTTATGCTTTGGATTTTGTTTCTTTTCGAAGAAGTTTACAATCTTCACAAGCATATTTTACCTGGAAGGGTCATGTCGACTTTATGCTGGCACTCAAAGCCTCTACTAATTTAGATGCGGTACAAGCAAAGAAACAAGTAGTTTCAGTGGCGGTGACGGGGAATCCCAGTTTAGTCGATCAGGGTCTTGCCAAAGGCATTTATTATTGGCAAATCACTTTACCACTCACCTTTACCTATCAAAATTCCGCAAATGAAGTCATTACTCAAAAAGGTGTGGCAGCAATGAGAATAGAAAGAGCATCCACTTTACAGCATTCAGAAGGGATAGCCATAGCGCAGCTGATATTTCAACCGGTGTATTAAGAGGATTTATGGCAGCAGATTCAATTGAGAATATGGAGATTGTTGAAAGAGCAACATTTACCGCAGAGAGTACTCCATCTCTATTTTTATTATTAATACTATGCTTAGGGTTTACTTTGGCGCTTTTGTTGTTTCTCATGATATCGCACAGTCTGATGAATCCTCTGCCTGTTTTCTTTCCAACAACGGTGGCAGGACAATTAATTCAGGAACCTCCGCTTGATCAACCCGGGTTAGGACAAAATGTTTTATTTGAATGGTTGACAGAAGGCATGATGGTTGTCAATTCATTTAATTTTGTGAACTCTGAAACAGTTTTTGATGAAGCGCAAAAATATTTTACTCCCGAAGGTTATGGTACCTATAAAAGTGGGCTACAGGCTGCGGGGGTAATTGATAAAGTGATTAATAATAAATATGTTTTGCGTGCAACCCCAACGAGCGCCCCGCAGATCACTGAAGAAAAAGTTTTGGCAAATCGATACTTTTGGCAGGTAAAATTACCCATGTTATTTCAGTATAAAAGTGTTGATAGCGTCACTTATGATAACGTGGATATCAGCATCATTATTATGCGCGTGCCAACCACACAATCCCCAGATGGGGTACTTATTTTGAGATATGCGATTGCAGCGCAAGCGCTGCCGAGTTAAAATTACCCTCCAGGTCTAAGATTTCTGTTTCTCATTTCTTCGAGTTGATCATGATTGGCATTTAATATGGGCATTCTGTATTGTCGATTTTTATATTTATAAAAATGCGTTATGCCAACCACTGCGGCTGTTCCTAATGCAACGGTTTGCAAGACCAGATATCCAGTAAAGGCGTTTTGCACTTGTTTCAGTTGATTGGCATCGTTTGCAGCGGCTTCAAAGGCGCTATCCCATGCCCTAACCATGTACGCACCTCCATCCGCTGCGGCTGTACCTATCATGCCTGCAAAAACCCAAGTGACTGCTTTACGAATTTTATCAAACATTTTTGCCTCCGTTATTATATTCAAAAAGGTAGTTTATTATAACGATTAATTTGAAATCATTGCAAGGGGGGGTTTACTGTCCCGAAGGCTTAATTTCAACCAAGCGCCCCTGTGATGTCGTCACAAAATATTGGGGCTTGGGACGGGCAATATGTTGATAAAAAATCAAAGCAAGTAGACCTGCGTTTATCAACAGCATGACAAAACAAAATAATAATAAATTACGAAAACCATTGCGATAAAAAAGATTTCGTTCATCAATTAATTTGCGTCTGTCCATTAGGTGCGCCACCAAGGTTTAGCAATTCTTAAAGGGCCGGCCAGAAAAGATTTAAGCCATCTCAAAAACACAGGAATGGTAAATTTAAACCTTTCTAGAATCATTAAAAAGAGAATGATAACCAAAGCAGTAATAAAAGTCCATAGACGAATATGCAAAAAGAAGAAAAGTAACGGAAACGCTGCAAGAGAATCCATAATAAAGAATCTCGGTGTTCTTGCAATATCACGCCAATGTGCTGTTTCTAAATCTGCCATATATTGCCTCTTTTAGGTCTTGATCCCTGCGTCTTTATCTAACATTTTAGATCTTTCTAACATGATTTGGTATTCCCTTTCCGGCAACAGTCCCGCTTTAAACTTGCGTTCTGCATCGACTATCATAGGTTGTCCACGTTCTTTTAGCAAAACTCTTGTCTTGGCAGACAGCAATTCAACCTCGGTGCGCACTAAAATATCCCTGACTTCTTCATCAAAAATGAGGAATTCCCGCAAAGCAATGCGTTTACCATCCGTGCTTTTGGCTAAACGTTGCCAAACAACAAGACGTAGGGTTTCAAGAATATCCAATGCCCGTCCATGACGTTCTTCTGCTGGAAACGTAGAGATCATACGACGTACGGCATCGCTGACGCCATTACTGTGAACGGTGGTATACACAGGATGTCCTGTGAGGGCAGCATCGATGACAGCAGCAATGGTTTCTACATCTCGTGCTTCACCCACCAAGATTAAACGGGGTTTACGTCTTAGCGCATTACGTACCCCGGCTGCAAAAGTGGGCAAATGTCTTGGAATTTCAGATTGACTCATGATAGAGCTCGGCATCTCGACCATGTCGTAGACAAATTCAATGGGCGATTCATAGGTGAGCATTTTGCGATGGCTTTCAGGTTGTTCCGCTAAATTTTTAATAATAGAAGCCAATAAGGTACTTTTACCCGATCCTGTCGGACCGGTAATGACGACAGTTCCTTGATCTGGCGCCATGGCTTTTATTATTTCCGGTTCTAAATTCAAGGTGGAAAGATCTGGGGGTGTTGCTGGAATCGTTCTTAGCGTGATTTGGATCCCATCATGTCCTTCCACCTGACAACCCGTCCCATTGACACGGAATCGATAACGTTCAGCGCGATGTGGACGGATTTCATATTGTGTATCAACATCTTTTCCGCTAAAAATCTGGGTGGTACCATTAGCGCCGTAAATAGCGTTTAACATATCTCCCAATTCGGTATTGCTAAGCTTGCGCACAGTCACCGGTTGGATGCGGCCAT
>CAZCHZ010000202.1:0-3391 GCA_964498615.1 uncultured Legionellaceae bacterium
AGATCAGCGCATATTTCCTAAACGCGGGCTTTCACAATCCCTGAAACTGCAAGTAGTGTTCCCGGGAGCAAAACAGCAATACTACAAAACCAGTTATGATATTGCTTATTATTATCCTTTAAGCGACTCAGAGCGTTGGATAGCTAACTTCGTTGGCTGTTTAGGCTTTGGAAATGGTTATGGTCGAACGCCAGTGTTGCCATTTTATAGAAACTACTTTGCCGGGGGTACACGTTATGTAAGGGGATTCGAGGAAAACTCCTTGGGTCCTAAAGATTCCCTAGGCCGATCTTATGGGGGTAATGCCATGGTAGCGGGGACAGCTGCCCTCATTTTCCCCAATCCGATTAAGCCGGATGCAAAATCTATACGCACAGCATTGTTTTTAGATGCCGGTCAGGTATATGATACACGTAGGCCAAAGTTATTGGGGAATGGGAAACCGGTTACCCCCTACGATACAGCAATTCGGTTCTCGGTGGGTGTATCATTAGCTTGGCATTCGCCATTGGGGGCGCCTCTAACCTTTGCTTTAGCTAAGCCCCTAAATCCCAAAACAGGGGATGAAAGGCGTGCCTTTACATTCTGGTTGGGGACACATTTTTGATTAATTTAAGAGGAGAACTCGCTTTGAAGTACCTGAAACGCATCGTGTTTATAAGTACCTGTTTGTGGGTTGTGCTGGCAGCACCTATCTTGGCCGCCGCAGACCAGCCTACTTCAACCAATATGAAAATAGGGGTGGTTGATTGGCAGCAATTATATGCCAAGTCGCCTCAGGCAGAAGCTGCAGGTAAGCGTCTGGAAAAAGAATTTCAAGATAGACAAGAAAAACTTGCTACCAAGCAAAAAGAGATGCAGACGAAGTACGATAAATGGCAACGAGACAGGGAAATCTTATCAGAAGCCGATCGTACAAAGTTGGAAAAAGAGCTTGGTAAGTTGCAGCAAGAACTTCGTCGCATGGAAGAAGAATTTCGTGCTGATAAAACAGCGAGACACCTAGAAGAGAAAGATGATTTTGAAAGGCTAGTACAAGAAGTCATCGAGAAACTGGGGACTAGTGAGAAATATGATCTTATTTTAACCCAGGAAACAACTTCTTTTAGTGCCAATAGGCTTGATGTGACAGAGGAAGTGTTAAAACAGTTAGCTAAAGCGCCTAAAGACGCTAAGTCCAAGAAGTAATTCATTGTAGCGTGGGGAACATATGTCATGAAGGCAGGCGTCTGTACCAAAACGCTACAAGAACTTGCTGATTTTATAGGCGCAAAGTTGCAAGGGGATCCAACATGCCAGATTTCAAAGTTAGATACTTTGCAGGATGCTGAATCGGGTTCCCTTGCTTTTCTTGTGAGTCGGCAATATCAGAAATTTCTAAAAAGTACTGCTGCCTCTGCGGTGGTCTTACTTCCAAGGGATGCTGAAGATTGCCCTGTGAATGCCTTGATTACCGATAACCCTCGCGTTGCTTTAGCCAAGATCACAAAGTTATTTGCTGCTCCTGATGCTGTCTCTCCTGGAATACATAAGACTGCCATTATTGAAGAAGGTTGTGTGATCCCTGCTTCTGCATCCATTGCTGCCTATGTGGTCATTGGAAAGCATAGTATTTTAGGAGAGGGTGCAATAATTGGGGCAGGAACTGTGATTGGTGAAAACTGCAGGATTGGTGATCACACTGTTATCAAACCTCGCGTTACCCTGTATTCAGATGTAGAAATAGGTGCAGGTTGTCTTATTCACAGTGGTGTTGTGCTGGGTGCAGATGGCTTTGGATTTACACCGCATGAAGGTCAATGGTTGAAAATGACACATCTTGCCTCTGTGGTGATAGGGAATAATGTCGAAATTGGTGCTAATACGACAATTGATAGGGGCTTTTTAAAGGATACGCGCATTTTGGATGGGGCTATCATCGATAACCTGGTGCAGATTGCGCACAATGTGGTGATAGGAGAACGCACTGCAATTGCAGGCTGTACTGCTATCGCTGGGAGTGTGACAATCGGTGCAGATTGCCAGATTGGGGGCGGCGTGAATATTGCGGGTCATGTGAATATTGGAGACAAGGTGTTTATTACAGGCATGTCTGGCATCCATCAATCTTTCCAAAAACCTGGCGTATATTCAGGGATTCCAGCTATGGAAAGTAAATTATGGTTTAAAAATATTTCAAGATTTCAGTATTTGGATGAGATGGCAAAACGCTTGCGCAAGATGGAAAGCCAATTACAGCCAGAAGACAGGGCTGTCTCGGAGGATACATGAAAACATTAGATATTCAAGAAGTGTTAAAAAATCTTCCGCATCGTTTTCCATTTCTATTGGTGGATAAAGTATTGGATTATGAGTTGGACCATACGCTATTAGCGGTCAAAAATGTTAGTATTAATGAACCATTTTTTGCGGGACATTTTCCTTCAAAGGCAGTGATGCCAGGTGTATTGATAGTAGAAGCCTTGGCGCAAGCTGCTGCAATTTTAGCTTGTCTTAGCACCCATTGGAAACCGAATGAATCTTTGTTTTATTTAGGATCCATCGATGATGCGCGCTTTAAGAAAGTGGTTGTGCCAGGAGATCAATTACATTTAAGAGTTACCGTTTTAAAACGCCGGACAAGTATCTGGAAGTTTTCAGGTGTTGCCACTGTTGATAATCAAATTGCATGTACCGCAGAAATGACGAGTGCTGAAGGGAAGGTAAATTCGTGATAGATGAACGCGCAAGTATAGATCCAACTGCAGTCATTGCAGATGATGTACATATAGGACCCTGGACCTTAATTGGCAAAAATGTCGAGATTGGTTCGGGCACCTGGATTGGTCCTCACGTGGTAATACAAGGGCCTACCCGTATTGGATGTGATAATAAAATATTTCAGTTTGCTTCCCTTGGGGATGCACCACAGTATAAGGGTTACAATAACGAAGATACGCGTCTTGAAATTGGGGATCGCAATGTCTTTAGAGAGTGCACAACGGTGCATAGGGGAACTAAGCAGGGCAAAGAACGGACAATCATTGGCAATGATAATCTGTTTATGGCATATACCCATGTTGCGCATGATTGTGTGGTGGGTAATCACGTCGTATTCTCAAATAATGCAGCCATTGCAGGACATGTCACTGTGGGAGATTATGCAAATTTAGGTGGCATGGTGGGTGTTCATCAGTTTTGTGCCATCGGTGCGCATAGTTTTGCAGCAGGCGGCGCGATTATTTTTAAAGATGTGCCACCCTTTGTCACAGTCTCTGGATATCCTGCAGAAGCCCATGGTTTAAATGCGGTAGGCTTGGAACGCAGAGGCTATACCCCAGAAGCCATTGTTGCCTTAAGACGTGCTTATAAAATTATCTTTCGTCAAAGTTTTACTTTGCAAGAAGCAATA
>CAZCHZ010000203.1:0-3369 GCA_964498615.1 uncultured Legionellaceae bacterium
GTGTATTAGTCCTTCAAATGTGGCCGTTGTGCGGGTCATATTTAAAGGACGCAATAGATGCATCGATAAGGCCAGTGGGAATGATTGTTGGGTTGCGGCCTGGGTGATATCCCCTACTAAGCCATACATGGCATTATGATAATCATATTTTTTGCCAATAGTGGTTGCCTTTACTTTAGTAGATTGTAAAGTTTTTAAAATTTTACTGTAGGGTGCATAGTTTTCAATTAAAGAATTAAATCCCCCTCTGGGCACACCTGTGGTGTGACTAAGCACATTTTTAATTTTTAATAATTTTGGATTTTGTACAGAGTTTAACGTGAAGTGCGGTAAATGATCTTTAACCGGATCATCTAGACTGAGCAGTCCTCGCCTTGCTAAGACGGACATTAAAGTTGCGGCAACGGGCTTAGAAAGAGAGCCCAATTGAAATAAAGTATCCGGGTCGATTTTTTCATTTTTGCCTAGGGCTCTTACGCCATAACCTTGCATAAAAACAACTTGATTTCTGTATACAATAGCAATCGCACAGCCGGGAATTTGCTTTTTCGCAACACTCTCTTGGATAGTACGGTCTATTGTTTTTATTGCGTCCGCAACATTACCGGCTTGTAAGCTTTCTGTTTCCGTGATACTACAAGCAAGCGTGAAAATGCTAAGCAACAAAACTGAATGTGTACGTAATTTCATAGGGTTTATTTTAGCAGGAAACTACCTAAATGTTTAGTGACCTTGTACGATTAAACCTTCATCCAACCAGAGCTTAAGGTATCCTAGGGCAAAATTAGCCACTTTATCTTCGCTCATGCGCTCACAAAGCGCGGCACAGAGTTCTGCAAAATTATGCTTTGCTTGCATATACGCTAAAGCAAAGGCCTCGTCCTCGCTACAGGAACGAAAGAAACTTGTATACGCTTTTCTATACAGTAACCAGGCTTGAGGTTTTGCGCAAGTCTTAGGATCGCGTTCTTCTTCCGCTTGATCAATTGCGTGCCAAATTTGTGGCATGTCCCAGTAAAGTTTAAGCAAAATGACGGAAGGATGAAATTGTATTTTCAAATCTGGCCATTTTTCTGCAGGTAATGAAGAAAAATGTTCAAAAGTAAGGGACGCTGCATCCGTCGCATCTAGGGTATTCGAAAGTGCCCATTCAAATTGGGCTAGTTCCCCGAGATAAAGATGATGTTGATAAGAGGAATGATTGTAAAGAAATTGTGGAAATCTCTTACCAAAATGTCTGAGCGTAAAAAACCGAGAAGGATATTTATCAATATATTCTCGAGCTAAGGCTTCAAAGCGATCATCTCCCATGAAGCTTTTCAATTTCGGAAAATCTTCCGCTAAAGTGTCGATAAGACGTAGACGATAGCCATCATAATAAATGCGCAGTCGGGTATTAAGCTTTAAATCTGTGTTATCCAAAACCAAGGCTTGTAGCGCATCAAGCTTGTTTGCAATCAAATAATCATACATGCTTTGTTGTGTTGCGGCCAGTGTCACGCAAAAGCCTTTTCTTTAGAAATAGTAGTCGTACTCGTCATGGCACTTGCTGCGTGTTTTTTCACTTGTTCTAATTCTTCTAGTAAAACTTCAAGCGCTGGGATATTGTCATCACGCTCTATCATGGTGGGTTTTAATCCAAAACGTTTTACTGCGGCTTCGTAAAGTGTGAAAACAGGATCTATAATGGGGGCATCATGCGTATCGATGATATGATCATTATTATTGGTATGTCCTGCTAAGTGAAATTGTTTAACACGGTTTGTCGAGACACTGTGAAGATATTCTAGGGGATCAAAACCATGATTAAAGGCGCTCACATAAATATTATTGATGTCCAATAAAATATTGCAATCGGCATTTGCTGCAACAGCATTTAAAAAATCCCATTCTGTAAATGATGAATCCTTAAAGGTAAGATAACTTGAAACATTTTCGAGCAATATTTTGCGTTCTAGAAAATCCTGCACCATTTTAATGCGCGTAACGAGATGATTAAGCGTCTCTTCTGTATAAGGCAGGGGTAATAAATCATGCATATTGATACCATGCACACCTGTCCAGCAGAGATGATCTGATATCCAAAGCGCTTCTGTACGTTCTGCAAGTTTTTTAATTTGCCTTAAATAATCCCAATTTAAGGGATCGGTACTGCCAATAGAGAGAGAAACACCATGCATCACCAGAGGATAGCGTTCTTTTATTTGATCGAGAAAGTAAAGGGGTTTGCCGCCGGGGACAAGATAATTTTCAGAGATGATTTCAAACCAATCGATGGGAGGGGAGTTGTCTAGGATACTGGTATAGTGATCGGTACGTAAACCAAGCCCGAACCCTAACATAAAACCATCATCCTAGACATTGAACTGCAAAACTGACTTAGTCAGCAGCCATCACTGTACCGCCATTTTTCTTGCAGTCCTCAGCGCTCATTGTTTTCCAGCCTTTGCCTTTGCAAGCATTCTGGCCTTTGCATGTATTATCTTTACCCTTACATTCGCTTTGACCCCTACAAGCGTTCTGACCGCCGCAGTGTACTGGACCGGCGGCCACTTTTATTTCCTCATTAGCTAGAGCAGTATTTGCAAAACCACTGAGAGCCAAAGAACCTATTGCAAGCGCTATTACCATTCCCTTTTCCATTACTTTTCTCCTATAAAACAGTTAAATGACGTCATTTACCCTTTTGCAGTCCATCACCTATTTCATGACTTGAAAAATGATATGAATGCATTCGGTAGATTATAGAATAGAACAAGATGATTTGAACTGCAACCATCATTAAAAATGTAAATATTATAGAGCAGAAAAGAAAGCGGGCCTTCGAAGGCCCGCTTTTCAACAGGAAGGATTAATTAGATTTTTTGCATCTTTCCATGACGGCCTTGCATTCATCAGTGGTTTCCTGACCTTTGCATTTTTCAAGTGCGCTGACGCAGTCATCCATTGCAGCGGGTGTTGTTGGCGCAGTCACTGCTTGGTCGGCTACCATTTCTATGTTGGTTGGCTTGGCTGGTTTTTCAGCTGCATAAGCAGGCATTGCAAGAACCAAGGATGTTACAGCAGCAATAAGTAATTGTTTCATGTGATATTCTCCAAAAAAGACTTCATTAACCTCAAGAGAAATACTGAAAGTTTCAGATCCTCCAATTTAAGTGTCATACCTTATTTTAGAAACCTTTCTGGCTTTTAAAGCATTGGTGCTGACTACGAGAGTCTATCATATTTTTGATTAAGTCAATACTTCTTTAAGAAGTAGTTTGCAGATCACTTTGTATGATGAAAGGGCTGTAGGTCTCCCCAAGGCGAATGTTTCGTGCTTGACAGGCAGCATGGATTTCCATTTGGATTAAGGTAAGCAGCATGGTA
>CAZCHZ010000204.1:0-3328 GCA_964498615.1 uncultured Legionellaceae bacterium
ACATAGTATTAACAAAAAAAACAAACAAATATCTAAAAGTACCAAAAAAAAGAACAGGGATGATAATTTTCATGTAATAACTATGATTATCAGAAAGTAATGATCCTATTTTATCAAAGTAGGGTATAAATCTTAGATTTTCTTGGTAATTATTAAATACAGAAGCTATCGTAATAAGACCAAGTGCTTCAAATACGACAGATAATGAAGAAAACATAAAAATTGCAAAAAATATTAGTTTGCTTTCAGCATAATATTTTTTAATAAAAAACATAAATGCTTCTTTTTGATTTTTTGTAATATCAATCATATTCCATCTCAAGTGCAGAAAAACAAAGTGCAGTTGCATCTTTTTCAGAAATAATATGGTTTGCCTTAGGCCAGTTTATATTAAATTCAGGATCTCGCCAATAAATAGTTTTTTCATCTTGCGGAGAATAGTATTCTGTGCATTTGTAATTCATAACCGCAAAGTCACTTAGCACACAAAACCCATGTGCACAGCCAGGCGGCATATAAATTTGATATGGTACATCGCTTGTAAGTTCAACAGAAAAATATTGCTTGAATGTTGAGGATTTTGGCCTAAGATCAACCACAACATCAAAAACTTTTCCATCTAATATACCAACAAGCTGTCCTTGATTTTTTTGGTAATGGAGACCTTTTAATACATTTTTTCTTGAATAAGAAACATTATCTTGTAAAAATTCTTCACAAATTCCTGCGTCCTTATAATTTTTTTGTCTCCAACTTTCAAAAAAGACTCCGCGCTCATCCTTAAATATCTGAGGCTGTATTAGTAGTACACCTGCAAGCTTTGTTCTAGTTATTTTCATTGCATTATGCAACCAAAGTATTTAAGTATTTTTTATATGAATTATTGGGTAAGGCTATAATACTTTTTTCTAGTTGAGTACTATCTATAAAACCCATGCGCCATGCCACCTCTTCTGGAACAGCTATACTAATTGCTTGACGCGTTTGAATAACCGAAACATAATTAGCTGCCTGTAAAAGTGATTCAGGGGTACCCACATCAAACCATACATACCCTCTTCCCAGAAGACTGACTTCCGTTTTATTTTCATGCATGTATAATTTAATAAGATCCGTAATTTCAAGTTCGCCACGAGCTGAAGGACGCAATAAAGTTGCTCGTTCTGAAACTGTCTCATCAAAAAAATATAATCCTGTCACTGCCAAACGTGATTTTGTTTTCTTAGGTTTTTCAATAATATCTACTAGCTTTCCCTGCTCATTTAAAATAACCACGCCATAACGACTAGGATCATCTACAGTGTATGCCAGCAAATGTGCCCCATTAACTTTCTGCGAAGCATTATAAACCACTTCGGATAAACCATGACCATGAAAAAAATTATCTCCCAGTATAAGAGCCACCGGTTCAGCACCCACAAAACGCTTACCCATAATAAAAGCATCAGGTAACCCTCTGGGTTCATCTTGAATTTCGTAAACAAGCTTCAACCCTAGATGACTACCATCTCCAAGTAAATTTTTGATTGCTGGCACATCTTGATGAGTACTAATAATTAATATTTCTCTAATTCCTGCGAGCATTAAAGTTGTCAGCGGATAATAAATCACTGGTTTATCATAAATTGGAAGAAGTTGTTTATTAGAAGCAATTGTTAGGGGATATAATCTTGTACCCGTACCCCCAGCTAAAATAATACCTTTTTTACATTTCATGCAATAACCCCATTCCAATTCTTTTAGAGGATAAAATGCCTGTGCCTTTAAATTTTTCTAAATACCATTTTACAGTTGTATATAATCCTTCATCAAAATTCACTTTTGCCGTCCAACCGGTATGTTCTTTAAGTTTAGAAGCGTCACTTGCATAACGAAAATCATGACCTGGTCGATCAGAAACAAAGCTAATTAACTCTCTATAACTTTTCCCATGCTTCATCGGTAAAAAACCATCCAATAAATCACAAATTTTTTCTACAAGATGTTGATTAACATATTCATTATCTCCCCCTATACAATATTGTTCACCAATTTTTCCCTTTTGCAATAATAACCATAAGGCATGTACATGATCATCAACATATAACCAATCCCGAATTTGTTGACCATTTCCATATAGAGGTAAGGGTTTCCCGGCAAGTGCATTTGCAATCATTAAAGGTATAAGTTTCTCAGGGTATTGACATGGTCCATAATTATTTGAACAATTTGAAATAATAATTGGAAAACGAAAAGTCCTATAATACGAATACACTAACATATCTGACGAAGCTTTTGATGCAGCATATGGAGAATTTGGATGATAAGCTGAATTTTCATTAAATTTTCCATCTACAGATAAAGCCCCAAATACTTCATCTGTAGAAACATGCACAAAGCGAAATTGTTCCTTTCTAATTCCAATTAAAGAACACCAATAATGAAATGCACTATTTAAGATAGTATATGTTCCAACAATATTGGTTTGAATAAATTCATCTGCGCAGTCAATTGAGCGATCGACATGTGATTCAGCAGCCAAGTGAATTATACCATCAGGCTGCGCATCATGTATAACTTGGTAAATGCCCTCCTTATCACAAATATCGATTTTATAAAATTTATATTTCGGATGCTGTGTAACCTCTAGCAAATTATCCGTATCCGCGGCATAAGTAATTTTATCAATATTAATAACACTTATGCCTTGCTGCAATAAATAACGAACAAGATGTGAACCAATAAAGCCTAATCCACCTGTCACTATAAGCTTCATCGCTGTAGTTCCAATGTGTTTGAATATTTTAATAATGAAATCGTCTTTTCTATGCCCTCTGCTAGGGATCCATTAAATAAAAAATTTTTCTCCGACATTCGTTTGTTGGAAACTTCATAAGACAACTGATTCATAATTTTATTTTTTACTAATTTAATTTTTTGCTTACCACTAAACTTTTCTATTGTATTGATCACTTCGCGAACAGTGCTATTATTACTTACAATATTATACACCCTTCCATCAAACAAATTTTTTTCTAAGATAAACACCATTGCTCTTATACAATCCTGTAAACATAAATATGGACGTTTCTGATCTAGGGCAGTTTCCCAAACTGTTAATTCTTCTCCCATGACTGCCTGCCAACAAAATTTGTTTACTGCCGTATGAAATCTCATCCCTTCCGAAACGCCATAAATTGTACCAAATCGACAAATAATTGTCTTTAACCCTCTATGAATAAATTCTCGTAAAAGTGTTTCTTCTTTAATTTTTGTATCAGCATAAGGACTTTGAGGTTGTAGTTCATTACAATCCTCATCTACCAAAGAAGATTGCGAACCATATACG
>CAZCHZ010000205.1:0-3323 GCA_964498615.1 uncultured Legionellaceae bacterium
GTCTTTCCAATATTCTCGTTTCAACAAGGTTGCAAATACTAACAATACGCCTAAAAACAAAAGCACCCACACGCCTATATGCTTGCGTGTCAGTTGCATAGGTTCTGCAGCATAGCTTAAGAAATTTACAAGATCCCTAACCATTCTATCATATTCTTCAGGAGATAATTGATTTTGGATGTCCATCAGCACATCGGGCATGGCAACATCGGGATAGATGCGATTATTCACACCAAAAGGACGTTTCTCGTCCTTATAAAAGCCCTGTAAATAATCATAAATCCACTTCGAACCTCGCGATTTGGCCACCAAAGAAAGATCTGGAGGCGCAATCCCAAACCATTTGACGCCATCTGCTTTTCGCATGGCCGTGCTTATGGTATCGGTAATTTTGCTGCCTGTAAACATAAGGTTGTCTTTCAAGGCCTCATCCAAAACGTTACCTTTGCTATCCACAATCCCAATATCTTTAGCCATCGTTTGATAACGCATGTATTTTAAACCATGACAACCCGAACAATAATTCATAAAATATTTAGCACCACGTTGTAAAGAAGGCAAATCGCTTAAATCAACCAATGCTTGGCCTTCTGCCCACAAAGCACTGGAAAAAAACCAAAATAATATAAGATATAGCCCGCCAAAAAATTTTTCTGATGGGATGTACCATCGCATTAATAATGCACTCTTTCTGGTGGTGTTTTTGTCTTATCTATCGATGTATAGATGGGCATCAATAAGAAAAACATAAAGTAAACAAAGGACGCCACTTGGGCAATCAAGGTTAATTGAGGAGAAGGAGGAATGGTTCCTAAATAACCTAGGGTTAAAAAGCTTAATACAAATAATGTTAACGCGATTTTATACAAAGGGCCTCGATAACGAATAGAATATACTGGACTTCTATCTAACCAAGGCAAAAAGAATAAAATGCCAATCGAAGAAAACATAGCAATCACGCCCAACAATTTATTAGGAATTGCCCGTAAAATTGCATAATAAGGCGTCATATACCACACCGGCGCAATATGTGCTGGGGTTTTTAAAGGATCAGCAGGTTCATAGTTAATAGGCTCTAAAAAATATCCTCCCATATCAGGCATAAAAAAGACAACATAGCAAAATAAAATTAAGAAAACCACAACGCCCTTGAAATCTTTGACAGTATAATAGGGCTGAAAAGGAATACCATCCAAGGGAATGCCTGCGCTATTTTTATGTTTTTTAATTTCTATGCCATCTGGATTATTTGAACCCACTTGATGCAAAGCCATAATATGAAAAATAACTAATCCTACAAATATTAAAGGCACAGCAATCACATGCAAGGCAAAAAATCGATTTAAAGTGACTCCGCTAATGTTATAATCACCCCGGATCCATTCCACCAAAGCATTCCCGACCAGGGGAATCGCACTAAAGAGCGAGGTAATCACCTGAGCTCCCCAAAACGACATATTTCCCCAGGGTAATAAATATCCGAAAAACGCCTCTGCCATCAAACACAGAAAAATAAACATGCCTAAAATCCAGACCAATTCCCGAGGCTTACGATGCGAACCATATAAAAGGCTTCGAAACATATGAAAATATACAACAATAAAGAAAAATGAAGCCCCCGTTGAATGGAGATATCGCAATAGCCAACCATAGGGCACATCTCGCATAATGCCTTCAACAGAAGCAAACGCCTCTGTTGCTGTGGGCACATAACTCATTGCCAGCCAAATCCCTGTGATAATTTGACTGACCAACATCAATAAGGCAAGCGATCCAAAATAATACCAAAAGTTAAAATTCTTAGGCGCATAATATTTTGCAAGATGTTCGTCCCATAGCGCCTGTAGCGGAAAACGCGCATCAATCCAATTTAATAAGGCTTGCATCATGGTTTGACGAGCTCCCTCATGCAGTTTCTTCCCCAATCAATATCAGGGTATCCTGAAGATATTTATAAGGCGGTATCGCTAAATTTAAAGGAGCAGGCACGCCCTTGTAGACCCGTCCTGCCATATCATATTTTGAACCATGACAGGGACAAAAAAATCCCCCCTCCCATCCGGCTTCTACACTATTGAGATTAGGTTCGAAAAGCGGCACACAGCCTAAATGTGTACAGATCCCTATCAATACTAAAATATCTTTTTTAATGGAACGGTATTGATTCTGCGCATAGGTAGGCTGTGAAGATTCAAGCGAGTCTGGATCTCGTAATTTGTCTGTCACCTGAGAAAGAGAGGCTAATTCTGCCTGATTACGGTGCACGATAAAGATAGGCTGTCCACGCCAAGCAATGGTTATTTTTTGTCCTGGCTCTATTTTACTTATATCGACTTCTACTGGCGCACCCAAGGCTTTTACTTGCTCACTAGGGGACCAGGCCGCTAAAAACGGGTAAATAGCGGCACCCACACCCAAACCTGCAATCACGGTTGTCGATCTTCTTAAAAAGCGTCTTCGACTGGTATCCATTTCGTCAACACTCATCCAATTGCTCTCCTCCCTTGCAATATCATGATAGGTCTTCCTCGAAACGGATCGATGTTGATAGAAATTCTATGTTAACAGATGCCTAATCGTTTCGCACCCTAACATCCAAACAATCAATCATCATGACAAGCAAGAAGCTTAAGTTTTTGATTTAGATGCTTTAGGTGATGGCGATTTCGGCCGCGACAAATCAATGGATGTAACAGAGGATGGCTTTGTCTTTGGAGCAGCACTGGAAGAAGGACTTTTCATTACATGGATGGGTCTTGTTTCCGGGTCACCTGGCGTTGGCGCTAAAAGACCTAACTCATAAACCATCCACATATTTGGATTATATAATTCACCTTCTCCCTTTACATATGATGCAATCTTATTTAGCAGAGCAAATCTTACCCATATTTCTGAGCCTAGTTTCTTATTGGGATCACTGGATATTTGTTCTTTTAATTCTTTATACCAGGGAGCCAATATTGGCCATAGTGCTCTAAAAAAATTGAGTATATTTTGGGTTACATCCTTTTTATCTTTGTGGGCTTCATAAGCTTTTGCCAAGTCATCACACATTTTAAACAAATCTTGCTTCAAATCTTCTTTTTGGGGACCCTCTTTTAGAGCTTCATAACCTTTTATGAATTTTTCACATACTGCAGAATTTGCGCATTTAACAAATACTTCACGCACCTGTTGTTTCAAAGCTTCTCCATTTGATTTACAGTCTGTTGCGGTCTGCGACATATATATCCATCTCCTATCCTATTTTTATCCCAATCCAATATCCTGGCTGGGGGACTAGGATTCGAACCTAGGTTAACGGAGTCAGAGTCCGTAGTCCT
>CAZCHZ010000206.1:0-3317 GCA_964498615.1 uncultured Legionellaceae bacterium
ATCCAGCTGAGCTACGGGCGCAAGACAGGGATTATCCTTGATTCAACCCCTGTCCGTCAAACAGCTACTCAAATTCCTGTAGAAACATAAACAGACCTATCTTTAACTATATCATTGACAAATTAATCTGTTAATAATTAGATTTAGTTAATCAACTTCGCTATAATAGTTAGTAACTTTGATGAAAGCAATGCTTTCTTCTAGATCGACCTTGGAGGTCAGTACCTTGCTGTCAAGAAGACTACTCGGACAATGCAGAAGATCCTGCATCTTTTTTGCGTTATTACTTAGCGCCTGTCAGCTTGCACCTAAACCTTTTTGTCCCTCAGAATTATATCAAAGAGCTCAAAATGAAATTTGTCAAGTTTTTGCTGAACAAGCCCCCTTATGCGAAGAAATCGATTTTAATCATGCCATGGCACGTGGCCTTAGGTATAACCTAGACAACAGGGTAAAACAGACCAATACCGCTATCAAACTAGGTCAAATGCAACTTGCTGAATTTGAAATGCTACCTGTCGCAGGCTTATCAGGTTCATCTTACAGCCGGAATAATGATGATGCGACATTTTCAAGCAATCCTGATGGAACCCCTAATCGAAATCAAATTGCCTTTGGCGCAGATCGCAAAATTCGTTCATGGCGAGCTGCTTTAAAATGGAACCTGATAGATTTAGGTATGGGTTACATTAAAACCAAAGAAGCGGGAGAACGTGTACTCATTGCTGAAGAAGAAGCAAGAAAAGATTTGCAAAAATTGGTGCAAGATATTCGTGTTGCCTATTGGACTGCCTATGCCGCTCAAGAGCTTAAAGAAGAATTACAATGTTTTCATGTTACTTTAGAACAATTTAAAGATATGCTCAATAAGGCCTTGACTGATAAAACCATCCCTAAAGAAGATCTCTTAAATTATCAAATGACCTTGCTAGAAGAAAACCGAAAATTAGTACAATTAGAAGATCGCTTAAGAAAAGCAGAGTTTATATTTAAATATTTAATCAATATTCCTGCTTGTCAGCCCATCAGGCTTAAAAAGCCCCCTACTTGCTTGACAAAAATTCAAAATTTACGAGACTTAAATTTTGAAAAACTGGATGCTATTACACTTGTTAATCGTCCAGAACTTCGGGGGCAAGGATATCAACAACGCATAGCAGAGCTAGGAACAAAAAAAGCTATCCTTCAAGCATTACCTGTTGTAACATTAAACATAGGCAGAAATTACAACAGCAATTCATTCTTAGTGAATAATTTCTGGAACGATCAATCTATAGAATTTTCTTGGAATATTTTTAACTTAGCAGCGCTTCCTGTTTCTCTGCGTGACGCAAAAACACAAATCAAATTTGAAAATTTAAAATTAATGGCGTTAACTCTAGGCGCTTTAAATGAAACACGTATTGCATTTGCTCATTACCAAAATATTGCAAATGAATATAGAGTGGCAAACAGTCAAACCATGAGTGCCGACAACCTATATCATCATATCGAACATAAGTTTTCAGCAAACATCGCAAGCAAACAGCAATTAATTTACGCTCAGATACGTTATATTTATGCAAAAGTTGATGAACTCTTATTGGTTTCAGATGTGGCTCTAGCGTTAGGCCAACTGTATATCGCTTCTGGCTATGATGTGTTGCCATTAGAGGCAACGCATTGTTCATCTGATGAAGTACTTTGTATCATTGAAAAAAGACTTAAAGAACAAGAGTGTTTAAACTTTAAAGACTATGTGAATATAACTTATGATAAGATTTTTTGTAAAACTTAAAAATAGCTTATTATCCCAGGCATCTACTTTCCTGGCAATTGGCTATATCATTATATTTTTATTAAAGCCCACAATTAAAAGAACCATCAAAAAAACATATGCTTCTTTGTTGCATTTTTGTAAAAAATTTTCAAGAGAATTACTTTTGTTTACAGCAACGGCTTTATTGTTGAATTATTTTTTGAACATGCAAATTGCTCTGGCAGAAATTGAAGATAAGAAAGCAAATTCTAATATAAATGCTAAAGATAACAACACAGAATTATCAACTTCCGCACCCATTTATGTCATGATACATGCCAGCGACAATACGACATTCTCTAGCGAAACAACAAGCACAATACAATTGATCAACGTGAAAGAAGGCGATTCTTTCAAGCAAAACGATGTTTTGCTAGAGTTTGATTGCAGAATTTCAAATGCCGAGTTGCAAAAAGCAATTGCTCAAGAAAAATTAAATCAAGCCACACTTGACAGTTCTAAGAAATTAGAAACCTATGGCTCTATTAGCACAGTAGAGATGATTAAGGCGCAAGCAGAAGCAGCTATTGCAACTTCAGATGTTCAAAAATTATCAGCCGTGGTGGATAAATGTACCATTAAAGCCCCGTATGATGGATCTGTATCCGAATTAATGGTGCATGTTGGGGAAACCGTAAAACCAGGTGATCCTTTGATGAAAATTCTAAGTTCAAAAAATCTTGAAGTGCAATTACAAATACCCTCCATATGGTTAAGATGGTTGCGTATTGGCACAACATTTAAAGTCAAAATAAATGAATTAAATAAAACATTACCTGTTGTCGTAGATAAAATCAATCCTGAAATTAATTCAATTAGCCAGACAGTTAAAATTGTCGGACGTTTTCCCGAACCACCTCCAGAGCTTCTACCTGGTATGAGTGGTATCGCGATATTTAATGAAGGTGTCAAATCTGCAGCGACCAGCACAAAAACAAAGGAAAAGCTAAGTGCTAACTGGATTTTTGACAATCCACCACAGATCATACTCAGTAGAGGGAACTACCTTGAGTACTAACACACCCTCAGATCGCAATATAGATGGTCTGGCAACTTTATTGGTTTTACAAGATCAAGTAAAAAATGTTAACAATCTCAATGAATTTGGTTACTTTGTCACTAATGAAACGCATCGACTGCTCTTCTACAATACTGCATTTCTATGGAAAAAAAATGATATTTTAGATATTCAATTACTGGCTCAATCTGAAATAGTAGAAATAGATTCTCGCTCTCCTTTATGTCAATTGGTCCAAAATACGATTAAAAGTATTCTGAAAGTTGACAATGCAGAAACACTACAAGCCTTCAATTTTTCAAAAGACAAACAAAATCCTGATGCATGGGAAGAACCACTTCCCAGTCAATTAATGCATGAGGATTCTATAAAAAACTGGCCAAAATTGCTATATCCCTATGTTTTATGGAGTCCTTTTATCGATGATCACAACAAAATAACAGGTGGACTCATACTATTTCGTGACAAAGCTTTTACAACAGAAGAAGTTCAAAGATTTCG
>CAZCHZ010000207.1:0-3315 GCA_964498615.1 uncultured Legionellaceae bacterium
AAAGGTGCTGAACAACGTAAGTGTAAAGCACAGGCTATTTCGGAATAAATAATGATACATATTAGCACAACGGGCGTGCTTAAAACCACGTAGATTTTTTTTGCAGCCAAGATAGGATAAGTTTGCATAAATTTATCCAGGGGCGAAATATTGCCTTGCACTAGACTCACGGTATATTCCGGCCCAATGGGGTTTGTCCAGGTAACACTTTTAAGCCATTCTCCACTGCCAAAAAGAAGCACCAATATAAGACAGCTCAATAATTTTTGTGGCCGTTTTCCTTGCAATAATATCAGCAACAAACCACTACAAAGTGCCACTAAAAAAGAAACACCATAAACACTGGCAATCGGCGCAAAGCCGCCCAAGGGCGCATCAATTTGACTATAACCCAAAAATAGCCAAGGAAATCCTGAAAAAAGCCAGGTGCGGATCCATTCAAACAATACCCAAGTGCTTGGAAATCCTAATGTACAAAATGCAAGCCAACTTCCCTTAAAATAGCGCTTAAAGACATAGCCCTGGCAAGCAATAAATCCACTTAAGATCAGCACAAATAAAAATGTAATGAAAATAGCCAAGGGAACATCTGTGTTGCCATAGCGATGGATACTGACAAACACCCAAGATGTGCCAATACCAAACAATCCCATGCCATAACATATGCCTAGGATAAAGGCGCGTTTAGGAGAACCTTTTTGCCATAGCCACAAAAGTATTGCAGGTGAAAAAATAGCCAATGGATACAATTGATAAGGTGCAAAGGCGAAAGGCAACGAAGCGCCTGCCAGCAAGGCTAAAAGCATCAATAAAATCGAAGTCTCTGCAAAAGCAAATCGCCAAAAACGCATGATTGACCTATGTTGATATATGAGAAACGTCTTCTCGTCATTCCCGCGAAAGCGGGAATCCAGGCTTTTAACTGGATCTCCGCTTTCGCGGAGATGACGACTGCTAATGAGAATACCATAATTGCTTATTTTATTCATCGGTATATAATGATGATGTAATGATTTAACTATGGTTTCATAATGGTGGTATAAGTGGCTAAAAAAGGGAGAACTGCTATGTCGACGTCTAAGCATTTGGTTCAAATGAATATTAGTGAAGGTACACTCAATAAAGTACAACGTCTTCAGGAATTGGGGGATTTACCTAATCGTACCACTGCGATTAAACTAGCCGTGGATGTGGTAGATGTCTTGGCTTCTACCTTGACCAAAGGGGGCCGGGTCTATATCGTTAACCAGGATGGCAAACAACAGGAATTATGGGTGCCGGGCTTAAGCAAGGAACTGTAAAAAGGTGAGAGCGTGGATTCGAACAAACAGGATGTTGATGACACTGCTAATGGCATACAAACTTTAGGAGACGAAGCAGAAACCACGGTGAACCCCAGAGTCAGTGATATCTCGCCTTTTGATAGATTACAATTTGCAAAATGGGTGTTACGCGGTATTTTTGTTTTTTTTCTCATCAGTATTGCTGTATTTTTATATGAACGACAATGCGGGGGCATTTTACTTGAAATTTGTCGTACAGGATTATTACCCATTTCTTCATTTGTGATTGGTGATTATTTTGGGAGCAGACGTTAGTTGAAAATTGCAATTTTATCTCGAAGAGAAAAACTATATTCAACGATGCGTTTAGTCAAAGCCGCACATGATAGAGGGCATGAAGTCGAAGTCATTGATACCCTCCGCTGTTATATGAATATTGCTTCCCATAAACCTACTATTCATTATAAAGGAAAACGCCTAGAGGGATTTGATGCCGTCATTCCTAGAATTGGGTCTTCCATTACCTTCTATGGCACTGCCGTGTTAAGACAATGTGAAATGATGGGAATTTTTCCTGTCAACGAATCTGTCGCGATTTCTCGTTCTCGCGATAAATTACGCACTTTACAATTGTTAGCACGTAAAGGCATGGGTTTACCCACCACAGGTTGTGCGCATTCTCCTGATGATACGGAAGATCTTATTCATATTGTGGGCGGCAGCCCCGTTGTCATTAAACTGCTAGAAGGCACCCAAGGCATGGGTGTTGTATTAGCAGAAACGCCTAAAGCTGCTGAAAGTGTTGTGGATGCTTTTGCAGGTTTAAAAGTAAATATCCTTGTACAAGAATTTATTAAAGAAGCAAAGAGCAGTGATATCCGTTGTTTTGTGATAGGGGGCAAGGTTGTCGCGAGTATGAAACGCCAAGCAAAACCCGGCGAGTTTAGATCAAATGTGCATCGCGGGGCTAGCATCGCGGCTGTTAAAATTACCCCAGAAGAACGTGCAGCTGCTGTGCGAGCCGCTAAAATTATGGGCCTCAATGTAGCCGGTGTCGATATTATTCGCTCAAAGCATGGTCCTTTGATATTAGAAGTCAATTCTTCACCCGGTTTAAAAGGAATTGAAGCGACGAGTGGTGTTGATGTTGCCAGTCTTATTATTGAATTTATCGAACAAAATGCAAAACCTAATCATACAGGCACAAAAGGTAAAGGTTAACTAAAATATTCAGTAGACATGAGGGCTTAAATAGGTGATCACGCTCTTTTTGTGCGGCGATGTCATGACAGGCAGAGGAATTGATCAAATTTTGCCCCATCCAGTTGATCCTAAAATCCATGAATCTTATATGAGCTCTGCTCTAGGCTATGTAACCCTGGCGGAAGAACGGAATGGCCCAATATTAAAGCCCGTCGATTTTAATTACATTTGGGGAGAAGCGGCTCGAGAATTAGAAGCAATAAAACCCGATGTCAGCATAATTAATTTAGAAACCAGCATCACAATCAATGAGCAATATGAAGCTAAGGGTATTAATTATCGCATGCATCCTCAAAATATTTCGGTATTAAAAACCATGAATATTGATTACTGTAGCTTAGCAAATAATCATATACTTGATTGGGGTGAGGCAGGTTTAATAGAAACGCTAGATACTTTAAAAAAAGCAGGGATAAAACATGCGGGTGCAGGTAATAATCTTAGGGAAGCAGAAACACCCGCGATTATTGATATAAAAAACAAAGGTCGTGTGATCATATTTTCTTTTGGAATGGCTTCAAGTGGCATTCCTCAACATTGGCGCGCATTAAAAGGTAGTCCTGGGGTTAATTTCTTACAAGATTTATCGGAAAATACGATTGATGATATAAAATCCAAAGTGTCAGCACTTAAGAAACCCGGCGACATTATTGTTGCTTCAATTCATTGGGGTCCTAATTGGGGATATGACATTCCCAATGAACATAAGATCTTTGCAAGAGGATTGATTGATCGTGCAGGTATTGATGTAATCCATGGACATTCCTCA
>CAZCHZ010000208.1:0-3303 GCA_964498615.1 uncultured Legionellaceae bacterium
AGAAAAAACGGCGGTATCTCCCCTTCAACTCATGATGATAGATGACAGGCTCTTGACGGGCATTTTGGCAGCCCTTATTGTAGGATCGCAAGCCAGATGGTTAACGAAACCTGTGATTAATATGACACATCGGCCTATTCATGAATTGTTTTTTATATTGATGCGGGGGATTGAGCGTTTACTGTTATCTTAATAGGAGCGAGTCAGCATGACATTTGTTGTGACAGAAAATTGTATACGTTGTCGATATACAGATTGTGTGGAAGTATGCCCAGTCGATTGTTTTCGAGAAGGCCCAAATTGTTTGGTGATAGATCCAGATGAATGCATAGATTGTGCGCTCTGCGAACCTGAATGTCCTGTGAATGCCATTTTTTCAGAAGACGCATTACCAGAAGCACAAAAAGGGTTTATTGCATTAAATGCTGAACTTTCTAAGAAGTGGCCCATGATAAAACAGAATAAAGGCTCGCTACCAGATGCAGAAACTTGGAAGGATGTCCCCAATAAATTACAGTATCTGGATAAAGGGGATTAGCTTAATGCGCTCTTGGCCGTTTACCCTTCATGTTACCGTTTATGGCTAATTCCTCCTGCAATGCTGCATCGGAATCGGCTTTGGGATACTGACCACTTAATTTATATTCCCAACCTAGCCTCATTCCTTCCGCCATTTGTTGACCAAGGGCAGAGAGTTGATTTTTCAACTTGTCGGGATTCGAGATGTTTTCTTTATTGTAATATTCCTCGTGAAAATCAATCATAGCGTTTGTGGTGTCGATAATACTGTCCGTTTCTTTTGGAGAAAGTGTGGCGTTTTCTGCCGCAAATACTAATTTAAATGCAGCGTTTCTGAGTGTATCGCAAAAAGCCCGCACGGTTGAGGCATCAGCAATAGTTTGCTGATGATTTGCGAACTCTATGTACTTCTCCCATACAGCATCAAATAAAGCGGTTTTCTTTTGGTTCGGATCAAATAGCCACAGCATTCGCTTACCCTCCTTGACTTAGTTTGGTAAATACAAAGTCACATAGTTAGTTAAAGACAGTGGAGTCTCTAAGTCAAGCGCCGTAACTTTTGCTGGTTAAAAAGCTTAAATACTTTCGCCGTTTTAGTGTAAGCAAAAGCTTAAACAGATCTCAGTGATAAGCACTAGATCTATGGTTAAAGTGGAAGTTAGCCAGATCCTTTGATCGCTAAGTGTTTGAAATGTATAGATTTCATGGATCTTCAAGATGGGGAACTGGCTTTTATTTCTCCTTGATCTTTTGCAAAGAGGGGACTTGTTCAAAATAATTGGCTTGATATCCTAAGAATATCTTCATGGATGAAGGTCAGGGATTTGGCTTTAGGGATTAAAAAGCCGACAGGGATTGTCTCCTCAAGGACGATGGAAAAGGCGGCTTAAACCCGCCTTTTTTTTGTCCATAGGATGATAAACAGCGCATACGTCCCTAAACTCAAAAACATCATGGTGGACCACATTGCAAGCGACAGTCCAAAAACCTCGAACTCAACATTCGCACATTCACCTGCACTGGTTAGGATCATCTTCAGGGCCTCAGAGATGGGATGAAATGCCATCAAACGTTCAAAGCCCGCTGTGCAATTCGGCAGCGCATCATGAGGCAGATGCTGCAAATATACTTGTCTTAGGCTAAGTCCTAACCCTAAGCCCGCAAAAAAAATGATGAGGCCACAATAAATATATCTGCCATAAACTTTTACCTTAAAAATTGCAGCCAGCAAAAAACAAAGTGCTATGGCCCACAGCATATAACGTTGTAGGATGCAAAGGGGGCAGGGTACTTTCGCTAGACCATATTCAATAAAATAGGCAAGGCCTAATATCATAAAACAGACAAGGCTTGCGTAGGCAAAAAGTCTCTGGAATGTCACTTCACTTCTCCCATGTCGACTAATATACATATTGAAAACGAATACCAAATATATCCAATGGTCGTAAGGCGACTTTATCCCGGCTGCCCGGACGTAAATGTGCTCGGATATAGTTTCCAAAAATTCTCACATTATCGTTAGCATACCACCCTAAGCTCGCACTTGTATTGTGTTCGCTGCCACCCTGGATATCTTTATGATTTAAATTAACATAACTATGTCTAAAGGCAATTTCCCAAGCACCTGTTGCTGCAATCGGGTGCACCCGGCCAAAGGTGCCATAGGTAAAATTATAGCGGCGAGATTCTCCTGTTAAAAAATAGGCTGCTTGCACATACCATCCCTTAAATCGCAAATCTCCGGGTGTTACAGAACTTCGATTCACATGCGCATAAACAAGTTCACCCTGTAGTGTGAGCGGTCCACACATCAAAGCAGCATCAGGTCCAAAAACAATAAGATTGTGGGTATTTCTGATCCGGCCAGTGTTAATCACAAACGCTGTTCCTTTTGTTTTGGCTTCGGGACGTGTTTTGAACTGGGGTGAAAAGTGGTTTTCGACGGTTTCATAACGGGCAAAAATACCCAAATGATACACGGTATGTGCGGTATGCACGGGAGAAAAGGTAACCCTGCTCGCAACATTTAAGAGATCCCGACTAAAGATGGGGTCTCTTAATTGAGGAGGACCTGTGATTGTCATTGTCATCGCCAACATATCCCAGACTGTGAAATTGCCAAAAACACCTAATCCATAACAAGGGCAAAATGCAGCGATGGGTAAAGGACGTTCCATAAAAGATGACCATTTGCTACTACAAGTATTCTCAAAACTATAAGGTAGGGGCACTTGTCCAAAAGCCAGCGTAATATCATTATTAGGTTTATATGCCAGGTAGGTATCCCAGAAGTGTGGGCCATTTTCAAAATTGATTTTTATTCGATAAGAAAGATGATTTTTAAGCCCACCACATAAGGCAAGTTCTAGCGTCCGTATATTACCGCCACTTGGGAAACCGCGTTGTTTTGCGCTTGCACTGCCAGAAAAAAGCGTTTCATCAAATTTAAGGTGGGTATTTATTTTAAACCAATAATCAGGATCCTCTGGATTGTATACTTTAAATCCATGTTTTGATTTAAAAGCGAGTTCGGCATGCACTGCGCTATTCAGGCATAAAAATCCCAGAAAAAAATAAGCTATTAATCTCACCTTTGAATTTCTTCTCATTTTGCGAAGATAAACTCCATTATTGTTATGCCAATGATTAGTTTTTCTGCAGTCGCCAGTGTATCGTTTAGCGAAAAGGGAGTCAAATATTATGATGAAAACCAAGGTATTTTTAAAGGCGGTACTGTCCTGTAAAGACAAAATTGACGGGTCCCTTCATGTAGAGAGAAGAACC
>CAZCHZ010000209.1:0-3300 GCA_964498615.1 uncultured Legionellaceae bacterium
TAGAGCAACTGAGTATACGAAAAGTGCTACAGTGAATTGCTAGTTTTTTAGATGACGAACTTGTTTAAAATAAATTGCTTGACATCGTGCAAGAATAAAGTTAGGGTACACTTTTGTGTCCATAGTAGACAGATGTTATAGAGTTCTGCTAGCATCAATACGAGAGACGTATTACGAATCTCTCGTTCATGATGGTGTAGCAGAGAGGGATAGGACCTTAAACGCGTGTAGGGTAGGAGAAAGTTTTCATGATTAAGCGTTCAAAGACGTTAAAAACAATTGGTTTAGCCATCGTTGGCTTAAGTTCTGTATTGTCTGGCCCAGCCATGGCAGAAATGCAAATCGAAACAGAAGGGGGTCTTACGGTATGTGATCCTAAATGTTGTGCATATTGGTTTTCGCTGGGTGGGCGTTTAGATGTTGATGAAATTGTGTTCTCTGGTAACTATAGAGACAAACAAAGTAATTTCCCGACAAGCGCTAACATTCGTCGTGCATTTTTAGGAATGTATGGTGGTGTAGGTAACGATTGGACATATGATCTCACTTTAGATTTTGGCCGTGTGGGAAGCACAGTCTTTATTGAAGAGGCCTGGTTAGGCTACAGCGGGTTCTGCAACGATATGCGAATTCGCTTTGGGCAATTTACACCCATTACCACCTTAGATGGTTGGGGTAATTATGGCATATGCAATGGTCAGGTATTTCTAGAATCTGCCTTAGCAACTTCCGCATTTTCAGTGCCAACTTTGGTCAGCGGTGGTGCAACTTCCTTTGCGATGAAGGGCTTAGGCATAATATTAGATTCACAGTTTTGCGATATGTTTACAGTGTCTGCAACGGTTTATCAACCAGGTCATGGTATTGGTGGCCAAACTGCAGTGCTGGTAGATACGCCTACTACGCCAGTCACAACACAAAACGACCCAGGTCGTGGCGATCGTGTGGGTGAAGCCATTCGTATCACGTATGTGCCATGCCATGAGCATGGTTCTGTGCTTCATTTTGGTGTAATGGGACGTAATCAGTCTGTCCTACATTCCACTTTGGGTAGTACTCCCATCTTGACACATTTATTTGCGACAACACCGGAAGTTGTGCCACGTAATGCACCTAATGCTTTAAATTTACTGAGTGGTCAACAGCAATTTGCAACCACGGGTATCAATTCGGCTAATCCCTTCCTTGTTGACGTAGGCTTCCTGCGTGCCAAGAGTTACAATCATATAGCAGGGGAATTTGCCGCTATTTGTGGTCAAACATGGTTGTCTGCAGAATATCATAATGTCAATGTACAACGTGTACCATTGATTACTACTTTCCAGAGAGGCAATGTTAGCTTCCATGGCTGGCATGTTCAGGGTGGTTATGTGCTCACAGGTGAGTCCCGGGATTATGATTTTTGCCAAGGTGCCTTTGGGGGTATTCGGCCAATCAATTGCGACTTTGGTGCTTGGGAAGTCATCGCCAGATACAGCTATGTTAATTTAATTAACAAGGATGTTTATGGTGGGGCAGAACATAACACTACCTTAGGCGTTAATTGGTATGCCAATAACCATGTTCGCTTTGCCTTGAATTATATCTTTGCGGACATTACCCCAACGGGTAGATTAGCTGGAACACAACCAGCGCCTGGTACACCAAAACGTAAATTGGATATCATTGGCATACGCGCAGAGGTAATATTCTAAAGCGTTCTAGAAGTCAATTGCTTCGAAACCCTGGGCCGACCTATTATATAGGAAGGCCCAGGGTTTTTTTTAAGCACTGGAGAAAATAATAAACTGAATGTAGAATGATAGTATGTTTACAAACTTTTTTTTGCCTCCTATCAAACTATTAACAAGCATCAACTGTTTGTTAGTAGTTCTTTGCTTATCTGCCTGTGGAAAATGTCCAAATGATCCTTTAGAACCCATGAATCGTGGAATATATGCTTTCAATAAGTTTGCAGATAAGATGTTTGTAAAACCAACAGCCCATGCCTATGAAACGTTTTTACCAAAATTTGTTCAAAATAGGGTCTGTAATTTTTTCCAAAACCTTAATACGATTCCAGCATTGATAAATCATACTTTACAAGGTAAATTTTGTTATGCTTCCGAGGCTTATACCCGATTAATCATCAATTCAAGCTTTGGTATAGGGGGGTTATTTGATGTGGCTGCCAAGATCCCTGTACGTCATGCTGAATTTGGAGAGACGCTGGCTGTATGGGGTTACAAAAAATCAACATATCTAGTGCTCCCTATATGGGGCCCGAGTACTATTCGCGATACTATAGGTCGAGGTGTCACCTTCTTTATGAGCGTTTGGCCCTATATACCAGAAGAAGTGGGGTATTACCTTTACGCTGGAAACATGCTAAATACAAGAGTGAATCTATTAAAAGCTGAAGATATTCTTTGTACAGCGGCTATCGATGAATATTCCTTTGTCAGGGATCTCTATTTCCAACAACGTTGCTATGAATTTACAGATGGCAGACTGGGAACAGACGAACAAGTGGATATCTTACAAGGACCTCCAGAATAAATGTTGCAGCCTGCGACAAAATATACTGATAAAATTTTAATTATTGATGCTGATCCCCTATTACGAAAACAGGTTATCGATTATTTAGAAGATAGTGGTTTTGAAATGATAGAAGCGCCTGATGGTAAAGCGGGACTTGAAGTATTTCGTAAAGAAAAACCCGATTTGGTATTGGCATCCCTGCAATTACCTTTGATGAATGGTTTGGAAGTTTTAGAAGCCCTTTCGAAAGAATCTCCTCAAACCCCTGTATTAATCACTGCAGAAGTCGCTTCGATGAAAGAAGTGATAGAAGCCTTACGTTTAGGGGCTTCTGATTATGTCAGCAAACCCATCATGGATTTTGCAGTGCTAGAGCATGTGCTTTGCAAGGCCTTGGAAAGATCGCGTTTAGTGGAGGAAAATAGACGCTATCGCGAACAACTTGAAATTTTAAATCAAGCCCTAAAGAAAAATCTATCTATTTTAGAAGAAGATCAAGAAGCAGGGCGTAGCGTTCAAATGCGCATGTTGCCTGAACAAGATCTCAAGTTTGGGGATTATCATTTTTCACATTCTGTGGTGCCTTCGCTTTATTTAAGTGGAGATTTTGTGGATTATTTTAAAATTAATGATGAAAAAATGGGATTTTACATTGTTGATGTATCCGGGCATGGATCATCTTCAGCATTCGTGACGGTGTTGTTGAAAAGTTTAATTGCACTTGCGCTCACACGATATCAATTGCATAGAGACAACACCATTTTAGAACCAGATAAATTA
>CAZCHZ010000210.1:0-3294 GCA_964498615.1 uncultured Legionellaceae bacterium
GATTTGCAGCTAAAAACCTTAAAAGTAGATACTTTGAATGCGCAAGCGTTTGATACTCGAGGCCAACCTTGTGACATTGCCAAAATCCATCATAATTTACTGCCTCTATATCGTGCGGCAGTGATGCGTATTCAAGAAGCAAAGCTTGACTCAAGTGCATCGTTTCCAGCAATGTCTGATATTTTGGCGTATTATCCTGACAATATTCCGACAGCAGATACCGATGCCTATTGGGCTCGAAAATTGATCACGGCAAGTCTTGCGCAGCATACCGGGGTAAAATTATCCAAGATTTCCCTTGTGAATGTATTAAAAGAGGGTGATTATTACGACCCTTACGCACTCATTCAGGGTGGATATTTGCAAATCCTTGAAAAGCTCCATGTTGACGCCGAAAAAACACAGCATCTCAAAACACTTTTACATACTGCTGTAATCCGTGTGCAACATGATGTTTCGGACAGAACACTTACGGTTGTGACAGAAAACGAACATTTTGCAGCAAAAGCAGTGCTCTGTGCCCTGCCTTTGGCTGCTTTACAACGTCAAGATATTCAATTTATTCCGGCACTCTCCAAAGAAAAACAAAAGGCGCTTGCCTGTTGTAATATGGGTTATCATTGTCGCGTGATAATGGAATTTGATGAAGTTTTTTGGCCAAAGGACAAACATTTCCTTTATCCAAACGATCCTCACGTGAATGCTTGGCCAGAATATCTTAATTACTATGCTCTATCAAAAGGAAAAGCGGCTATTTTAAGCATTGATTTTTATAATGCTGAAGCACATTTTGATCATCAAACCGATGATGACATTATCAATCTTGCCATGGAACCTTTACGCAGGATTTATAAAGATGCGTCTAACCCGAGTTGGTATCATATTAGTCAACACAACATGAGTTATTATAATTTGCATGCCAATAGAGATGATTTATCACATTTAGGCGCGCCTGAAAAAGGTGGCCTTTATTTTACAGGCGCTTACGCATCATCTGGGTTAGAAAATACCATGGAAGGAGCCTATGTACGTAGCTTTTGGACAAGTATCGATGTCAAGGTATATCTAGAAAATCAGTCTAAGTTATTTCATCCTCAAAGACGGTTCTAAATCTTGGGCTAATGCTGAATTCTTTGCAAAGTAAGGACGGATAGGCGTTAAGGTTAACACCCGTTTTTTAGCCAACACATAATAACCACTGCCTAAAAACGGCCAACACATTTTCCCTAAATATTCTAGCCATTTTAATTTTGACAACACTTTTTGAGAATTCACAGGGGGTCTGTAAAAAAAATACTTGGTTTCTACAATATCAAACCCTAAGAGTATTAACCAATCTTTTAAGCGATAGGCACTCATATATTTCCCATGAAAAGCCACAGGACTAATCCAAGCGCAGATCCATTTCCAAAATCCAAAAAGGCTGGGTGAATTGAAGCAAGAAATAATGAGATGGCCTTCTGGTCTTAGCACACGATAAATTTCTCTTAATACTTCATGCGGGTTTCTAATCAACTCTAAACAATGTGCGGCATAAACGAGATCTATCTCATCTGCAATAATGGGTAGTTTATCGAATCGTCCCCGAATCGCCGATAATCTTGCCTGGGGTTTGGCATGAGAGTGTACCCACACCCTATGTAAAATGGGACTCTTAGAGATACTTTGCGCAAAATCGGCTTCCCCCAATAACAAAAAATGATAGCCAAATAACTTACCTATGGTCCCCTTCAGTAGATCTTTTTCCGTCTCTAAGAAGGTTTGTCCCAAAGGTTCTTGTAACCATCGAGCATATCTTTCACGGTATTTAAGGAGATCTTTCGTTTTCATAGCTACCGTTCTGTGCGCTTCATCCCAAAACACTATCCTGCAATGTGTAGCATAACCTATTTAGACCTGATCATATAGACGGTTGACGTGGGCAGCTTGCTGCTGTAAACCTCAAAGGGTAGAAAAAAAATAGGAGTTATTAATATGACTGATAAATATAAAAATGGTGTATATATTCGAACAGGGCTAGTCGTCGCAATTATTTTATCCCTGCTCTATGTGAGTGCCTGTGATAAAACAGATGAGAGCCTTAAGGCTTCTATTTCAAATTCAGAAGCCATTGTTTATCGAAATCTGAATGATAAAAATGCCCATTTATGGGATCGTGTGCGTAAGAATTTTGCCATGATTAAAAGACTAAAAACGAAAGATAATCCACGTATCCAACAGTTTGTTAAACAATACCGTGCAAACAATCAACATATGATGAAGCTTTCTTCTCAGGCTTCACCTTATATGTATTACATTTTGGAACAATTAGAAACACGTGGCATGCCAACAGAGCTTGCGCTTTTACCCATGATAGAAAGTGCATTTCAACCCCAAGCAACTTCCAATAAAGGTGCTGCAGGACTTTGGCAATTTATTCCGAGTACCGGGCGTCACTTTGGGTTGAGGCAAGACAGTTGGTACGATGGTAGACGAGATGTCACTGCATCTACAAAGGCTGCCTTAGATTATCTACAAGGTCTACATCGAATGTTTAATCGCGATTGGCTTCTGGCCATTGCTGCTTACAATGCAGGTGAAGGCACAGTGCAAAAAGCGATTAAAAAGAACAAAAAAGCCGGGAAACCGACGGACTACTGGTCTTTACCTTTACCCAAGGAAACCAAGGAATACGGTCCCAAACTATTGGCTTTAGCAGAAGTGGTTGCGTACCCGGAGAAACACGAAGTCTCTCTACCACCTATTGAAAACAAACCCTATTTTGGCAAAGTGAATCCGGGTAAGGTCTTGGATTTCAATAAAGTCGCTAAACTAGCCAATGTTGATGTTGGGATCATTAAACGTCTCAATCCAGGGTACAGAAAGGCTAGCACACATCCAAAAGGTCCTCAGCAGATATTATTGCCTCTTGAGAACATCGAAGAATTTGCGGACAATCTCGCCAAAAAGCGTTAGAATAACGCTTAAGTTTTTAGTAATAGCTCAGGGTTCGCCGTCATCCCCGCGAAAGCGGGGATCCAGAATTTAAGATCAAGAACCTGGATTCCCGCTTTCGCGGGAATGACGAGCCAGACTAAAGGAAGCAACATGTCCGAGATGACTATGCCTTTGACGGTATTTCGCTCAAAGGTGGAAAGAAAGTTATTGCATTATACAGGCAAGGCCATTGCAGACTATCACATGATCAAAGCCCATGATCGTGTGATGGTCTGTCTTTCAGGCGGAAAGGACTCTTTCACCTTGCTCTTGATGTTAAAATTACTTAAGCAAAGGGCAAAAATTCCTTTTTAAATT
>CAZCHZ010000211.1:0-3268 GCA_964498615.1 uncultured Legionellaceae bacterium
CACCGCTATTTGTTCATCACATAAACGTGTTAAACCTGCTGAATTATAAAAGCCTGTCGTGGCATCTTCTGCCAAAGAGGCTGTCCCTGCATAAGCAGTACCCAAATTGGTGACATTTTGTTCCATAATCATAAACCCTGATGCCAACACTGGACTACAGGCCCCTACCAATGCTCCTGACGCTAATAAACCCATAATGTGTTTATAACGATACCGCTTAGACATATATTAAAACTCCTCTAGTTACGAACTGAGCAACGCCTGACGAAATTTCTGACTTGGCGGATGCTCTCCCATCCAAACACTGAGCACCAATTCAAAAAAATGCTCGCCTGCTATTACTCCCTTAATCTTCCCGTTGATGAACACCTGCGTCCCTTTGCCAGGGATGTAGTCAACCATCATGATATCTCCTTTCCCCATGTCCTTGTCAAATAGGTCAACAAAATCATTTATCAAAATTTTATTTTTAGATATCTCATCGCTGCTATTGTTCTCTTCGATACCCTCAAGCCATGCAGTTTTTATTTGTTTGCTTGAGATATTACGCAAAAAATAAAAATGCATTTCACGAGGACCGGTATCCCGCAAAGCAGCAGCGGCTGTGGTCAATACCCCATTAGCATAAAATGCGCCAACATAAACGTCAAACATAAATTTTGTTCTTAGCCCAGCACCCTGTAAACGCAACGCATTGCTGGACTCTGGAACATTAATCCCTGCGACTTCTATACTGAGGGCCTGCATCGACAATAACAATAAAAGCAAACCCAAGGGTAACCTTCTACTTATCATACCACTCTCCTTTAAGACTTCTATCAATATATCCTACCATACCCTATAATGAAAACGACTATGCCTCTATCAAGTGCCATCCCTCATCTCGGATAAAACGCTCTCCGTAGCGTTGTGCTAAAAGATTTAAGCGCTGCAATAAAAGCTCAGAACCTTCTTCTTTGGCATAATGCAAAAGACCACCACGAAAGGGCGGAAAGCCAATACCAAAAATTGTGCCCGCATCTACATAATCAGGATCTGATACAATGCCTTCACGTAAACAGGCTACCGCCTCATTCACCATGCGCAAGATAAGACGATCGGTAATATCATTTTGCCCTCGCACTTGCAGATCAATGGCTTTTTTAATTATTCGCCCTTGGCTGTCATATTGATAAAACCCCTGACCTGTTTTTTTACCAAGATGTCCTTTTTCAACACAGACACGAAGATATTCAGGCACAGGACTCGGCACAAGGGCTTTTAATTCCTGCATCGAATAAAGGCAAACATCTAAGCCTATCACATCGGCAAGTTCGATAGGTCCCATCGGCATACCAAAAGCAAGTGCCGCATGATCAATCACTTCTTTTGGCAAACCCTCTTCAAACAATGCCATACTTTCCATCAAATAAGGAACCAGTATGCGATTGACTAAAAATCCAGGCGCACTCTTGACAGGAACAGGCAATTTTCCAATGGCACGTACAAAAGCCAAGGCACGTTGCTGTACATCTTTGGCCGTCTTTTCATCGCTCACAACTTCCACCAGAGGCATTTTTGCAACGGGATTAAAAAAATGTAACCCCACCAAACGTTGCCTATCTTTAAGATTGCGTCCAATTTCTTGTAGCGGAATAGTCGAGGTATTTGTGGCAAGGATCGCGTCATTTTTTGCAACACTTTCAAGATAATGAAAAAGCGCTTGTTTTGCGTCTCTTTTTTCAACAATGGCTTCAATAATGATATCAGCATGGGGGATACCAATACCACTGGGGTCTGGCATTAATCTATCCATGGCGGCACGCACCTCATGCGGTTCTTTCAGGCGTTTTTGAAATAGTAACTGTGCATTCATGACGGCTTTCGCTATCGCTTGACTATTGTTGTCTTGAAGACTTACCGAAAAGCCTTGTAGCGCACAAAAAGCAGCAATATCGCCGCCCATGACACCAGCACCTACGACATGCACATGTTTAGGCATAAAATGGAGTGCTTTTCCTAAACTCTTCAGTTTTTCTTGCAAGAAAAACACCCTGAGTAAATTACGCGCAGTCTCGGTTGTTGCTAATTGACTCACCGATTCTGCTTCTTTGACAAAAGCACTGTCATCTACCCCATCTCTTATCCAATGATCGAGGGCAGCAAAAGGCGCCGGATAGTGATTTTGATTAACTTTTGCAGATAATTTTTTGAGCAACACCTTGCCTATCTGAGGGCGAATATATTCCCAATTACTTAAAGCACGCAATCCAAATGCATGATGCGCTTTAGGTTTTTTTAAAATAAAATGTAAAATGGCTTGCGCCCAATTTCGTTTAGGCACGATAGCATCCACCAAACCTATTTTTAAAGCTTCTTTACTCGTAATTTGTCTACCGGATAAAATCAGATCCATGGCGGACAAAGCACCTGTCAATCTTGGTAAACGAACCGTGCCTCCCCAGCCAGGATGAATGCCCAACATTACTTCTGGCAATCCCAGTTTTGTATGCATGTCGCCATCCACAATGCGGTAGCGACAAGCCAGAGCCAACTCCAGACCACCACCCAAACAAAATCCATGAATTAAAGCAAGTGTCGGACAAGGCAAATCGGCCAATTGTTTAAAAATACTTTGGCCAAGATCAATAAAACTTCTTGCCTCTTCAACACTTTTGAAAGTCTTAAATATCTGAACATCCGCACCTGCAATAAAGCCCTTTTCTTTTAAAGATCGAATAACTAAACCCGCAACCTTTGACGCTTCAATTGCATCCAACACTTGTTTAAGTTCATTGACTACAACTTTGCTTAGCGTATTCGTCTCTGTATTTTGGCAATCTAAACTTAAAAACACAATATTGTTTTCATCCACCATCGCTTTCCACTGTGTCAATATGGGTAGGGTTAAGGGCATATCACTGTACTCCTTTCGCATTTTCGATTAACATCGCTCCCCCTTGACCTCCGCCAATACATAAGCTCACAATGCCACGTTTAGCTTGATTGCGCTTTAAAATATGTAGCATATGCAAAACCAAACGCGCACCACTTGCACCAATAGGATGTCCAAGGGCAATTGCCCCCCCATCCACATTTAAAATATCCAAGGGAATTTTACCCAGTTTAGCTGGCAGTCCCAAAGTTTCCTGACAGAAATGGTCACTCTCCATCGCTTCCAAACAGGCTAAAACTTGTGCTGCATAGGCTTCGTTGATTTCAAAATAATCAATGTCCTTCATTTTAAGCTTGGTTTTTGCCAATAGTTTGGCGATGGCATGCACAGGTC
>CAZCHZ010000212.1:0-3263 GCA_964498615.1 uncultured Legionellaceae bacterium
GTGCGCTTTAAAGAGGGCCTTAAAAAAATTGCTTCTACGGTTTTGCAATCGATATAAACAACGATCGGTAGTGTTAGTTTTCTTCAGGAACAAGCGCGTCTAAAACTTTTCCTTCTCTTATGCCTTTCGTGGCTATGCGAGCAGCAAGAGGCTTGCCTTCGTAATTAAGTTTTTGTGGATCTTGCATCATGGCTTCTATATCAACATTCTCATCTAACACGATATCTTTTCCAATGATACTTCCATTATTGAGTCGTACACCAGTTCCTGGCGCGATGAAGTATCCTTTTTGCGTGCGCACAATTTCGTACACTTTTCCCTGAACCGACGGATTATCTTCTGCGTATGGCCCTTGCCAATTTTTAGGAAGCATAAGGCTCATGGAACCTATTTCTGAGCCTACAAATTTTTCTACCGTCAGAAAATCAATGGGATTTGTTTGGCGATCGAAGCCCATGATTTTACACTGCTCATCAATGCGTTTGAAAATCGAATCAAGCCGAGCGATGTCATCAACAATAAGGCGATTCGTTATGGTACGCGATTCATACAATAAATATTTTATGGCGAAAGCAAGTATGGCTCCTAACACCAGAGCTACAATGAGCGGCAGGCTATAACGACGAACTGCAAATGGCAGTGATTTAAAAGAAGAGTGCTTCATAGTCATCCTTTATTTTTTGAAAATTCCTCTTAAAAAATCCTAGCAGAAGAAATCGCAAAAAGTAAAAGACCGGCCATGGTTCATGGACCGGTCTTTTAATCTTAACTTAGTTGTCGCCAAGACTAGAGCACTGAAAGATTATCAATACCTCGTTCATCAAATGATCCGGTTGGCGGCTGCGCTCCTGCTGCAAACGCCACAAATCCTGGCCCCGCGCCAACATAGTTATTTGCACCGTGCCCCCACGACAAGTTTCCTATCCATAAATTAGAACCTGCCGTTGAATCATCTCTAAATCCCGCAGTTGAGTTTGATACTGCGGTGCAATTTTTTATCAAACAGCGTTGTGCTGCCGAATCAACCAATATTCCGTTGCCGATTCCAAGATTATCGGTTGCTTGAGAGGCATTACCCGCCGCGTGACAATTCACAAGCGTATGCGCAGACCCCGTTACCACAATTCCTGTTACCGCAAATCCCCCTAATGCAGTAGTCCAATTTGCGTCAGCGATACAATTTTCAACATAATGACCAGTGCCAGAAAGACTTAGCCCGCGAAGAGCCGCGGCAGAGGTCGAAAAATTTCCATTAAATGTGCAATTTCTTATTACGCAGGAATTTGTGCCCGAGATGTCCAGTCCTCTAACGGTGCCAACTCCTCCATTTGAGTTGAATGAGCAATTTGTGATTTCGACATTATGAATAGCAAGATGAGCCCCGCTAGTAGAAACACCACCAGCTGTATTAATATTAAAACTAAAGTCAGAATTTTTTATGCGCCAACTAGATCCTGAAATAGCAAGTCCCGAGTCAGCGCTCAAGCCCATGGCTGAATTGCCAGAATTATTAGAAGCCTGGCAGTTAATTATATCAACCGCATTTCCCGCTATAGCCAATCCTATTCGATTATTATCAAACGTAGAATCGAGTATGCTTAGGGCGCTTGCAGCAGCAGTCATACCGTTGGCAAAGCTGGTCACGTAACAATTACGAACCCTAATATTGTTACCATTTGTTCCATCATTAATGTCGCCGTTTATAGACAGACCTAGGCTGGCCGATGTCTTGTTCAAGCCTATGAGCGTTAAATCTTCAAACGTCATATTTTGGGCCGTAGTACCTACAAGAATTCCCCTGGAGTCAAAATTTCTTGCTGCGCCATTTTTTACCGCAATATTTGACAATGCATCGCCTATGCTAACGGCTGTGTTGGCGCCATTTGAAGCTACAATAGATTTCCCATTGAGATCCAAAATTACATCACTCGTTGTTATCGATATTGCGGTACCATTGGAAATGCTATAGGCAACATCATCGGTAAGAACATACAAGCCCCTGCTTGAAATAGTAAACCCGCCCGACGAAACTTGATCAGGAGAAATAAAGGTCGCAGGTACGGCCTGAATACAATAAAACGTGATCAGTACAAGACTATATAATGCAACCCTAAGTGCCTTCATACTTCTCTCCTTCTCCTTAAAATTCTATTTAGACTTATAAAACATCAGTTTAATAATCGAGAAACATTGCTTGCTTTACGTCATTCAATGTTTTTTCAGCAACCTGTTGGGCGTGTTTCGTTCCCATCAACAACATCTCCATGACGGCTTTGGGATCTTTTGCTAATTCTTGACGACGTGTGCGAATTGGCGCAATAAATGCCTCTAAAATTTCCAACAATCTCTTTTTTACTACGGTATCACCAAGACCACCGCGTTGATAATGAGCTTTAAGCTCTTCAACTTCTTGTACGTTGGGATCAAACACATCCAGGTAAGCGAACACCACATTGCCCTCTATTTTTCCTGGATCAGTCACCCGAACATGTCCCGGGTCGGTGTACATACCTTTTACTTTTTGCGCTAACTCGTCGGAAGAATCCGACAAATAAATCGCATTGCCTAATGATTTACTCATCTTGGCCTTGCCATCAATGCCTGACAGACGCGCTACTTTTGGCACCAGAGCTTGGCACTCAATTAAGACTTCTTTTTTATAAATGCGATTAAATGATCGAACAATTTCATTTGTTTGTTCAATCATGGGCAACTGATCCTCACCAACCGGCACCAGATTTGCTTTAAAAGCGGTTATGTCTGCCGCCTGACTAATAGGGTAGACAAAAAATCCCACGGGCACTGACTCGCCAAAACCTTTTTGTTTTATTTCTGTTTTTACCGTCGGATTTCTGCCAACACGCGCAACCGTTACGAGATTCATGTAATACATCGTAAGTTCAGCAATTTGTGGAATCATGGATTGAATAAAGATGGTAGTTTTTTTTGGATCTATGCCGACCGCCAAATAATCCAAAGCAACTTGCAGTACATTTTCGCGAACTTTTTGCGGATTTTCGTAATTGTCAGTCAATGCCTGCGCGTCAGCTATCATTACAAATTGTTTATGTTTATGTTGTAATTCGATGCGATTGGCAAGCGAGCCAACGTAATGCCCAAGATGAAGAGGGCCGGTTGGGCGATCGCCCGTTAAAATTATAGTTTCTTGAGCCATATTATATTCCTACTAATTTTTTCTACTACCAATAACGTTACCATAACGCACTACGATAAAGTTGTCTCCTGAAAATCATTAAATAATT
>CAZCHZ010000213.1:0-3250 GCA_964498615.1 uncultured Legionellaceae bacterium
GTTTTTGTCATCCCCGCGAAAGCGGGGATCCAGAGAATGTTTTATATATTATCAGGTAACTGGATTCCCGCTTTCGCGGGAATGACAAAACTTGCTTTCGCGGGGATGACGGAACTTTTGAAAATAAAGTATAAAATGATATCAATGACTGCAATCTTAAGCTTACTTTTGATAATGACAGCGAGTGAGGCTGCCTTGAAAAATGTTGTGATTTATGGTGGGCAAGTGGATGGTATTCCTATTGCGATTACTTCATTTACAGGAGTAGCGCTTAATGACGATGAAAACATTGCCCAAATTATCAGACAGGATCTAGAAAGCAGTGGCCAGTTTAAGGTGTTGGCAAATAAAAGCGCGGGCGCTCAAGATCTCGTCGAAGGTAGGGTAGAAAAAACCGCTGCAGGTTATCAAGTCAATTTTGCATTATTAGATATGGTCGGACAAAAAGCTTCTCGCAATTCTTTATTATCCATGCAATTTGATAGAATAAAAGGCACAGAACTGCGTGCTTTAGCGCATCATATCAGTGATTTAATCTTTGAAAAATTAATTGGAATGAAAGGCATTTTTTCAACCAGAATTGCCTATGTCACAACTACCGATAGCTTACAAAATAGAATATTCACTTTAGAAGTAGCAGATTCTGATGGTCATAACCCACGCACTTTATATCGTTCTAGAGCCAGCATTTATTCATTGGCTTGGTCACCAGATGGACATAAGATTGCCTTTGTTTCTCTTGAAAATGAAAGAAATGGTATTAAAATTGTGGATGTGAGTACAGGACGTGTTGAAAATATTGCAAAATTTCCTGGCATGAATAATGCACCCACTTTTTCGCCTGATGGCAGAACTTTGGCCTTGGTGTTATCCAAGGATGGTAATCCCAAAATTTATACTATCGATCTCAGCAGTAAAAAAGTTACTCGTCTTACAGAAGGTGCTGGAGACGATACAGAGCCCTGCTTTAGCCCAGATGGACGCTCGATTATCTTTAATTCAAATCGTGGTGGAAAACCGCAAATTTACAGGGTAACATTAGCAACAAGACAGGTAGAGCGTTTAACGTTTACAGGGAACTATAATGCAAAACCTTCCCTTACCCCAGATGGGAAACATCTGGTAACCATGCATAGGGGGGATGAGGGCGGATTATTCAGTATCGCCGTGCATCATTTAGATACGGGCAGGGTAAAGATCCTCACCCAAACGGGATTGAACGACTCACCTACCTTGGCGCCCAATGGTATGATGGTTATTTATGGTTCTCAAGCGAGCGGACGGGGAGTATTGAGTGCAGTCACTTTAGATGGTCGTCTAAAAATGCGCTTACCTGCGCAAAATGGTCATGTGCAAGAACCTGCTTGGTCGCCCTTTTTGGGGTCTTAACAAAATATAAGGTGGAGTTAATGCGTATTAAAATTGTAAAAAGTATTACGGTAGCAATCGTTATCTTAAGTGTGGTGGCTTGTGCATCCAAGCGTCATGGCAGTGAAACCTATGGTGGAGGTGATGCCAGTGCTGTGAATGATATGGTCCGTTTCTACGGTGCAGATTTATCTCCCGAACAAGAACGTGCAGCCTTAAATAAAAATACCTATTACTTTGGATATGATAGATTTGATATCAGTGATGAGGATATCATCTCTATCTATGCGCATGCTAAGAAATTAATCACCCGACCGAATACCTTTGTTCGCATAGAAGGACATACAGATGAACGGGGCAGTCGGGAATATAATGTTGTGCTTGCTGAAAGACGCGCAAAAACCATTGCTAATATCCTTATCTTAAAAGGTGTCTCCCAAGATAAAATAGCGATTGTGGGTTATGGTAAGGAAAAACCAGCAGTATTGGGTCATGACGAATCTGCATGGGCGCAAAATCGTCGTGCAGTGATTATTTACGAGGCAGAATGATATGTTACATAAATGTTATTTATTAGCTATTTACCTGATGATTGGCTTTTTGACGGCAGGTGCTACATGGGGGCTTGCTGTGGTTGAATCTCGCACAGGACGACCCGTGATACGAGAACAATCAGGAGGACAGCATAGCGATTATAATGACATAGAATTTGAACCGCAAAGGCAGGTTTCTCAAACAAATTTTAGACAGGAAAACGCCTCACATTTAACGATTACGCAAATTGAATCCTTGCAAAGAGAAATTAGTGAATTGCGTGGCTTGGTTGAAGAGCAAGATCATATGATCAAACAACTCAAAAAAAGCCAACAAGATTTATACCTGGATTTAGAGAGACGTTTAAATCAAGCACAAGCAACCAAAGCTAAACCAAAAGAGGAAATAGAGACACAAGTCCCTAAAGCCAAACTTAGCAATGCTAAGTCTCAGGCCAGCAAAACAGCTGATGCTTCGCTTTCAGTAAAGCCACTTAAAGCTGCATTACGTGTACAACCTGGTGTACCTGTTCCGCCAAAAAAAGAGGCGCCTACCGATCCCAAACCCAAGGCAACTAACGAGACTGCGACCAAAACACCCACGGCTTTTGCGAACGAAAAGGCGCATTATGATGCTGCCTACGAATTAGTACGCACTAAACGTTATAGTGAAGCACTTACCACCTTAGAAAATTATCTGCAAAACTACCCTCAGGGCGCAAATATAGTGAATGCCTATTATTGGGTGGGTGAAGTTTATCGTGTACGTTGGCAAAGTGAAAAAGCAAATTTACCTCTGCTTGAACGTGCAGGCGATGCCTTTGCAACCATTACCATACAATTTCCAAATCATCCCAAAGCTGCGGATGCCACTTTAAAGTTAGGGCTAATCGAACAAGATAAGGGAAATTTAGATGTGGCGCGTCAATATTTTGCAGATGTTCGTGAACATTTCCCCAACACTGCCGCTGCGCGCTTAGCTGAGTCTCGTTTGCAGCAATTGAATTAATTCAGTGAATACCCAGGTACATGAAATGGGTTAGGGGTTATTACCTTTTTCAAGAAATCCCCCCGCATTGCGAGCAAGCTCGCAAAGGCGGCCCCCTTTTTCAAAGCGGGCTTCTATCTATTCTGCGTTTCAAATAACTTAAAGAATTGTATAAATCACAGAATATATTCCATCGCTTTAGATAAGGTATTGTGTACTTGTTCATTTCTAAATCTCAATACATTTAATCCTAAAGCATTCAAATAAGCATCTCGATAGCAATCTTGTTCAACATTTTCTTTTTTTAACTGTAGCCGCCCACTTTGAAAAAGGGGGCCGCCTTTGCGAGCTTGCTCGCAAT
>CAZCHZ010000214.1:0-3244 GCA_964498615.1 uncultured Legionellaceae bacterium
TAATGTAAAAAAACCACTATGAAGCGACTTTTGAAAATCAACAGCCCGAGAAAAGAGCAACTTTTGCGTTATGCGGCAACAGGCAGGGCTGCTAAACGATTATCAGAATCAACACAATTGGAGGCCAAAACCATTCATCGTCTTTTAGAATTCGACCCAAAATCTTTTGGTTTTCGTCGAAACGAACATCAGCCCTTGGATGCGGAATTATTAGTGATAGATGAAATGTCCATGGTGGATTTACCCTTGATGTATCGTCTTTTGCGCGCAGTGCCTGATAATTGTGGGATATTATTTGTGGGAGATGTTGATCAGTTACCCTCTGTGGGGCCAGGCATGGTACTTTCTAATTTAATAGATTCCAATATGCTGCCTGTTGTGCGTTTAACTGAAATTTTCAGACAAGCTGCACATTCTTATATTATTGTGAATGCGCACCGTATTAACAAGGGCCATTTACCTAAACTTGAGACGGCCGCAGGCGAAAAAACAGATTTTTATTTTCTAGAAGCAGCAACACCTGAAATTATCATCGATAAATTGATGCATGTGGTAACTGAACGCATTCCCAAACGTTTTTCATTAGATCCACTTCGGGATATACAAGTATTAGTACCGATGAATCGTGGGGGGTTAGGGGTACGTTCGCTTAATATTGAATTACAAAAACGGCTAAACCCAAAACCCTCGCAGCAGATCACAAGATTTGGCTGGACCTTTGCTAAGAATGATAAAGTGATTCAAACCATCAATAATTATGACAAAGACATTTTTAATGGGGATATTGGATTTATCACGAAAATCGATGCAGAGGAAGGGACAATAGAAATTGAATTCGAAGGCCGTCTTGTCTTATATGAAGCAGATGAACTGGATGAATTATCATTGGCATATGCAACCACTATTCATAAAGCACAGGGTTCGGAGTACCCAGCAGTGGTGATCCCCATTGCTATGCAGCATTACACCTTATTAGAAAAAAATTTATTATATACCGGGGTGACCCGCGGTAAGTCTCTGGTTGTCGTTATAGGTCAAACCCGGGCCTTGGCCATGGCCGTACGTACTGTGCGCTCTGGCAACAGATTGACCAATCTATCAACCAGGATGGAAATAGGTCTAATATAGGTTAGACCTAGATATTTATTTTTAAATTGTCTACCCTTCATTTTGTAGAACTTACTTTTATAACATCAACCTTAAAGGGGGATAAATAATGAAAACTTTAGCTATTACAACTTTAATCGCCGCCGCACTTGCTGCTCCTGTTGCAGCCAATGCGACCATGAATCTTGAAGCACACTACAGACATAGCCATAGACATTATCATGGTGGTTATGGTGATCGATGCGTGCGTCACTACTATCGTGGTCCTTGTCATCGTGAATGCTACCGCAGACCCTGCTGCCCACGTCGTTGCGGTTGCTAATTGACACGATAGATAAGTGATGGGTTGCTCGGGGCTAAGTCAAATTAGCCTTGAGCAAATCCATTTTCTGCATTCCTCGAATAAATTAATTTTGGACGCGTGCTAGGTGAAAGAAAGATGGGTTTATGATCATTGTTAAGATAGAAACGTACTTTATCACTTATTTCACCTAGGGGCTTAAAACAAATTGCCATGGAATCTTTGCTAGGGGGATTGGACACGCTCACACCAATCTCGTTTAATAGGGCAATAAAACGATTAATAATAGTTGTATTATCAATATTTGGGTTTACCCTCACGTGTTGTAATTCAAACAGCATACCCGCCAGGGTTCTTGGTATGTCAAAAAGTGGACGAATGGTCCCGCGAAGTCGAGATTCAACCTTCAGACATTCAACTACCGCTAGTTCTTCATTTAGAATAAACTCATAGGCTTCACTGCAGGTATGGGCGGTGACTTGCCGGGCGTGGATCAGTATTTCAGCGCTAAGAGCTTTCATATCCAGTTTATCGGCAAGGGGGATCTATTAAAGAGGGTGAATGATGACAAAGCCAAAAATGTCTTATAGTTGTAGCGCCTGTGGTGCCATGAGCTACCAATGGAGTGGTCAATGCGGGGATTGTAATGCTTGGAATACCTTAACAGAGGTACTTGCTGTGGCTTCTGCCAAAAGTTTGTCTGGCACGCGCTTTAAGGGTTATGCCGCGGTCGAAGAAGCGGAAGTCATTGCTTTGGCAAAGGTGCCCTTGGCTGCCGAACATCGGGTATCTACAGGGATTGGGGAATTGGATAGGGTCTTAGGCGGAGGATTAGTCGCAGGATCCGTCACGCTGATGGGGGGTGATCCTGGCATTGGTAAATCAACCGTACTTTTGCAAAGTTTATCAAATCTGAGCACGCAGTATCGAACACTTTATGTCACAGGAGAAGAATCATTACAGCAAGTTAAGTTACGCGCCCATCGTTTGGAATTGCCCTATGATGCTTTACGAGTCTTAGCAGAAACACAAGTAGAGCGCATTTTAGATCTGGCGCAGAAAGAAAAACCACAAATGATGGTCGTAGATTCTATTCAGACCATGCATACAGAATTTTTACAAGCAGCACCGGGGGCGGTGAGTCAGGTGCGAGAAAGTGCTGCGCAGTTTGTGCGTTTTGCCAAACAAACGGGTACCTCTTTATTTTTGGTGGGACATGTTACGAAAGAAGGTACATTAGCGGGTCCGCGCGTGCTAGAGCATATGGTAGATACTGTGCTCTATTTTGAAGGAGATTCTGATAGTCGATTTCGTGTAGTGCGAGCTGTGAAAAATCGTTTTGGCGCAGTCAATGAGCTTGGCATTTTTGCGATGAGTGATAAGGGATTAAAAGGGGTGAATAATCCTTCTGCCATTTTCTTATCGCGTTATCATCAAGCAACATCTGGTAGTATTGTCACCGTCACTTGGGAAGGTAGCCGTCCCATGTTGGTAGAAGTGCAAGCACTTGTGGATGAAAGTCATTTAAGCAATCCAAGACGTGTGACTGTGGGATTAGATCATAATCGCTTGGCTTTAAGTCTTGCCGTATTGCATCGTCATGGTGGCATTTTTACTTACAATCAAGATGTTTTTGTGAACATTGTGGGTGGCGTGCGGGTTACCGAAACGGCTGCAGATTTGCCAGTATTATTAGCGGTACTTTCAAGCTTGCGTGATAGACCTTTACCCAATGATTTAATTGCTTTTGGCGAAGTCGGATTAGCAGGTGAAATTCGACCCGTACAAAGTGGTCAAGAAAGATTGCGTGAAGCTCTAAAGCATGGGTTTAAGCGT
>CAZCHZ010000215.1:0-3235 GCA_964498615.1 uncultured Legionellaceae bacterium
TGATGTGCCAGTGCGTCAAGTGCAAATTTCAACGCAGATCATCACTGCGGATTGTGCGCTTGAAGAAGCTTTGGGGGTGCGTTTCTCAAGCATTAATCCAACTACCGCAAATCCACCTGAACGATTGTTTAGCGATTTAGGCAGCAACACAACGGGTGCGGGTCTTGGAAAGATGGGTTTTTCAATTGCGAAATTACCGCATGGCACTTTGCTTGATTTGGAACTGCAAGCTTTGGAATGCGAATCCAAAATCAAAACCATTTCTCGTCCTAAATTATTGACAGTGGATCAACATAAGGCTTCTGTAGAGCAAGGTGTTAAAATTCCCTACCAAGAATCCACAGCGAGTGGCGCTGCCAGTGTGGCTTTTAAAAAAGCGGTATTAAGGTTGGAAGTAACGCCCCAAATTACGCCAGATGATAAAATTACCCTGGATTTATTAATCAGTAGCGATACACCGGATAATTCTATACAAACCCAAAATCCTGGCACAGGAAACAACAGTCGCGTGATTGGCCTTAAAACCAATCGTCTATTAACAAAAGTGCTTGCGAATAATGGAGAAACGATTGTTTTGGGCGGTGTATTAACGATGGCGGAAACAAAGAATCAAGGGAGGGTGCCTTGGATTTCTGAGATCCCTGTATTGGGTGCATTATTTCGTAATAAATATATCAAAGAAGAAAGAAAGGAACTCTTAATTTTTATCACGCCGAAAATTATATACACAAAAGAGGGGCTGTAATATTGTAAGGCACAATAATACCTTGTGGTTTAGTTGGAGAGCTAAATTTTGGAGAGACAAAAAAATAGATCATGACTTAGGGTACAACAGGGGAATGATGATATAATATAGATATAATTTTATTAGGTAACAAACCAACAGGAGAGCATCATGCGACACACTTATGATATAGCAAGAATTTTAGCTGCAGGGCCCATTGAAGCAAATGCACACGAAGAAGTTGTCGATCATGTTAATACTGCCGACGAAAACGAAATGCTTGCAGCTGCAGAAGCAGGGAACTATGAGCGTGTTGCTGCGCTTATAGATCAGCATGTCGATATAGAATGCGTATCGGAAAAAGGCGGATATACGCCTCTCGTGTGGGCAGTAGAAAATGGTCATGATAGAATTGTAGAGCTGTTACTTGAAAATTTCGCTGCTTTATGTCATGTCAGCTATGCAAAAAGGATGGTTTTGGAACATGCAGTGTATTCTAACACTGTTGATCATCCAGAGACAGTGGAAATCTTAATGAAGGCCTTAGAGGCTGATGCGCAAGCTTGGGCTAAATATAGTGAAGATGATATTTGGGGTAATGCACTGCAATATGCAGCTGTGCGTGGACATGATCAATCTTTGAAAGTGATGCTTAAATATTTGGATGCTCATTGTCAGAATCTTAAAGAGGAAAGTGAGAGATTAATCTTTAGGAAAAGTTATTTAGATTATCGTCATCATAAAGATGATGGAACGTCTTTTGAGGAGGCTGCAGGTTCCGATACCGCCAAAGAAGGGGCGCGCATTTTATTGGAAGCGGGCGCTTCTTTTAATGGTCAAGATCCCAAAGATTGGTATTTTTTGCCTAATGCAGCTAGGAATGCTCTGCCGCATATTTTTACATATTTAATCGATATCGCACAAAAAGATGAGACTTATTTTAAGCAATATTGCGAAAATGGAAGTTTTGCGCAAGTATTTCTCAGTGCTGCAGCATCGGATCGTGGTGATATTGAGAATGATGATAATGATTCTGTAGATAAAATGACATATATATTTACAGTGTATTCTACAAAATACAGTGAACGGCGAAAAAAACTATATTTTTTGAATTCCTGTTCGGATTATGATAGAGTTACGGCTTTACACATAGCTGCAGGTGGTGGTAAACCTAAAACGACCAAATACTTGCTTGATTTGGGAGTATCATTAGATGCTAAAGATGCTGAAGGAAAAACTGCATTGGTTCTGGCGAGAGAATGCCATGCACATCACCCTAAGGAAGCAAAACGATTAAAAAAAGAGACTGCGAAACAAGCAACCATTACAGTATTGGAAAATGCAGAAAAACTGATGGCTTTATGTAGAGGAGAACTAGAAAAAAATGCGGACGGCTCTCCTACTGTAGATTCGTTATTAGAAGGTGGTGCAAGTCTTCATCAGAAAGACATTGATGGCAATACGCCTTTGTGTTTGGCTATTCAGAATAATCAACTCTTAATTGTTGAAGAGATACTAGACTGTGCGAAGAAGTTTGTTTTTAGGAAAGAAGAAAGAGATGTGGCTTTGGAAATAGCCTTAAACAAGAGCCTTCTAAATGAGGAGGGGTTTAAAATTTATTTGCGCTGTATTCAGTTTTATGTCTTTGAAGAACAGGATATGCTTAAAAGCCGAGTTACTAAAATATTTACCTATTTAGATCGTCATCATCCTGATATTCGGTATGGTTTATATAATACACTGAATCCTGATATTCGGTATGGTTTATATTATACACTGAGTCGTGACTTAATGGAGGTGAGTTTACCGGAATCTCCCCGTTATCAGTCTGCTGCCATAGCAAGATTGAGTTTTGATGCTCTGAATAAAATCCCTGAATCTTCTAAGCATTATAAAGCCGCGCAATTTGAGATTGCTGAAATGTTATTTGTGGGTTATTTAACTGTAGATGAGACAGGTGAAATTGAACCCCATGATTTTGATGGTGTAATGGTTGATGGAGAGCATAAGGTTGAGCAAGAAATAAAGGCAACATCGGATCAATTGACATTAAAAAAACAACGACAAATGGAAAAGGCTCTTTTATATTCTATGAAAGCAGGTGATTATTCTCGGGCTTCGGAGTTCAGGGCACAACTGAGTAATATTGTGGGTGGGGTTAGTTATCGGGCGACTTCTAACTTTGGGGATCTTTGTGAACCTTGGGCTGTTGTGCAGCTCTTGTCGCGCTATCAAGCATCAGAGGAACAAAACGCTGCGTTTCGTAGATCAAAGAGAACGCCTCTCCATCTAAGATTGCAGAAGTATCAAAAATTACTGAAAAAAAACGCTGCATCAGGTAAGGAGACACCGAGTAGTATGCAAAGAGCATCTGAAAAAGAGGCCTCTAGAGGCATGATGCCGCAGTTTAATCGTCAGAGAGGAAAGCGTAAACCAGATTGTGTGTTGAGTGATCCCCAGGGGAAGTCTTTAAAATCAAATGATTTTTGCTAGAAGGAAATGGCGGGGATT
>CAZCHZ010000216.1:0-3228 GCA_964498615.1 uncultured Legionellaceae bacterium
TATTTCTGTATCTGCTCTGCACTGTATGTTTACTATTTCCACTCCCATGCTCTGAATATGCGCTTCTATCAAACAATATGTACCAACAGAATAGGGCAATACTGATTTGTATAAAAAAGCATCTTGTTGTAATTGTGTGTTGGCACATGTTTTTTTAGTAAGATCTTGCAACCCGGTTCTTAAACATTTTCGCATAATATCGCTTATTTTAAGTTCGTGCGCACAGGCTAAACTTTCAATATCTTGATACATTTTTGTGGGTATTTTAACACTAATATGTTTCATCAGGTATTCTCCTCCTTTTAACATTCTGAGACTATAGAGAGAATACCATAACACTAACACTAGAGTTTTAAGTATAAATTAATACATATGCCAAAGTAATAATTAATAATACATAAGAACACAATTTTGGGTGTAATAAAATATTTTATGATGTCACTATATATTACACAAATAAAAATATATTTTGCAAAATTAATTATTTGAATATTTAAATTTATGAAAATTTAAATATAAACATTTTTATAAGAAATAAGCGAAGAATCTATGGACAAAATGCATGTTGGACTTAAGTATGCGATGAAAGTGTTAAAATAACTATGTCAACCTGGGCCAAAAAGCCAAATTCTCTCTAATCAAAAATATGCTCTTGCAATTTTAATCAATATATGTGATCTTAAAACTCTTATTTTTTGATTTTTGTTAGTTTACAAGGAGGTTCAATATGCCAATTTTAATTTCTTCTTTTAGTCACAAAGGTGGTGTAGGTAAAACAACTGACATTCATAATATTGCTTGCGTTCTAACTAAGGAATTTAAACTTAGAGTACTTCTTATTGATGCTGATCCCCAATGTAATCTCACAAGCGTTATTATGAATCATAAATTCAGAACCTTGGGAAAGAAAACAAATGAAGAAGAAGGAAAAGAAGAGCTTGAGTCTCTTACAGCTAAAGAACTTTCATTGGAAGAAGCTGAAAGGGGTGAGGAATTATTCTACACAGAGGGACCTAAAACTAAAAGAAATACTATTTACAAGTGTTTTGAGACAGCCGGGGGGGAATTTTCTAGTTTTGCTGACGAAACTGAATTATTAAGACGCGTTAATGAAGACATTGAAATTCAAGAAATAGATGATTATCCAGGTTTATGTTTTTTGGCTGGGGATCTTCAAATGATTTCTTTAGACATGGATCTTTCTCGAGGATTTACTTTTGGATCTCAACCTGGATTTGGACATTTTGCAAGATATCCTAGGTCAGTAACACAATTATTTAATGAAATTGGTAAAAAACATAAGGTTGATATTATTTTAATAGATTTAAATCCGGGAGCTTCAGCCTTGAATCAGGCAATTGTCATGGGGAGCGATTATTTTATCGTTTCTAATTTACCTGATTTCTATTCACGTCGAGCAATTGATTCAATAACACGCGTCATTAAGACTTGGAAAGATAATATAGCACCATTTCAAGATCCAAAAAGAACGACAGATTTTTTTCAAATGCCTAATATGGGACCGCGTTTCTTAGGATATTTTGTAAATCGCGTTAAAATAAGAACGGTACGTGATGTTACTGGACCAATTAAGACTCAAGCAAGCAAAATTGAACTTCTGAAACAGGATGTGAATAGAAAGCTTTTGGAAATACCCGGGATAACTTCCCCTAACTTTAAAATGATTTCTCCTCCCTTAATTAAGGAATTTGATAGAACCGCGGGTGATGCAACAGAAAGTGGTATGTCAATGTCTTATGTTATGTACGATAAGTTAGATGATGTTAAATCGACCACTTTAAAGAGAAATGAAGTTAGAAATGTACAAAAATTTTATTTAAATTCATTTTTTTCGGCCATTAAAATGGTTTTTAGCAACCTATCAGATGAGCATCATTTGATGCTAAGAAATAAGTTTCGGGATTCTAGCAATATAGATTTAACAAGAGAAGGTGGCCATAAAAAAGGGAAAATAGCTGGTAAGAAGAGAAAGAAAGCCTCAAGCAAAACTAACATTTGTAAAGCTGTATATAAAGGATGCCCCATTGGATTTTTGATTAAAAACACAAAAAGCGATGGTAATTGTGCATTATATGCAACAGGATTCTCTAGAGAAGAGGTTGTAAAAAGTGTTCAGGCGAGACTAGCAGATCCTAATACAATGGATGATACAACTAAATTTTTGATAGAAGAGGTGCAAGAAGCATTTGTAAGTGGATCTTTGACTGATTCAAGATATGAAAAATTAAAAGCAGAGCATTCAACCTTACACAGGGAGTATGAAGATTCTTTACAAGACTTAATGAGGAAATATCCTGCCTTAGAAGGTAAGTCAGTAAATGAAAAAATTGCTTATGTACATTCATTGGGAGAAATTCGTGTAGCTGTTCAGTTTTTGGATAAGTACCGAAAATCAACAAAAGCACATAACGCTTTGAAAGATTTCTATAAAGAACATGATACGGTTACCCTGTTTATTGATGAAGGAATTTCTCAAGACAGATTTTGGTTAGGCACACAAGTACTTCGTTTGCATGCTAAACATAATAATATAAATCTTAGAATTTGGAAGCAAAAAGGTGGTTCTGCTGAATTAACGCTGATGGAACCAGAAATTATGGGTGGCCCAACAGTTGTTGATATTCTTTACGAACACGGAGATCACTTTAGAGGATTAGGAGTCTCACAACAACCTGTTTTATTTTCCTCTCGGGCAAAATCTGCAACCAGACCGTTAGCAGGCTTATCAAGCGCATCTTCCAATTCATCTACTCAACATAAAAAGTCAAAATCGCCTTTTGATTTGTCTGCTAAGGAGTGCGTATTAAATTTACCCCAAGATCAAATTATCTCAAATGCAGCAGAAGCTGGAATACCAAAACGAATGAGAATCACACGAGCTTCTACAGCGCATGATAAGACAAGAGAACGAGGACCTTCACCTAGTTTACGTTAAAATTGTCACAAAACATCATAGTATCCTAATGCACTATGGTATTCTGATATAGAATAGGGGGTGAGATATGTTGTCACGCGATGAAATTAATAAGCTTGATGAAATTATTAAAGAGGTGGGCCAGCTCGGAAGTAATATTCTTAATACAAAAGACAGAATTGTGATTATTGGTAACCCTGGTGACGGTAAAACGACGTTGTTTAATTATCTTGCAGGGCGTGAAATTGTAGCTCGTGAATCTGCTCATGAAATTGTTACGGTTTTTACAGGTT
>CAZCHZ010000217.1:0-3220 GCA_964498615.1 uncultured Legionellaceae bacterium
TTCAAACTTTGCTAAATAATACTTAACGTTCTGCAAAGAGTCTTGGAAATAAGTTACCTTTGAGTAAACTAGAACAAGACTAACACATATGTTCTAATTCATAAACAACTTCTAGACCCTTGCTTCACATATATTCAATACAATCTTGATCGGCTAAATAATCAGAACCTTTCACAGTATCAAACATATGCCAATGCCAATTATCTTCATCCACATTGCCTAAAGCCGCCGTTATCCCGCCTTGTGCAGAGACAGTATGCGAGCGTGTGGGAAATACTTTTGATACAACAGCAACAGATATGCCATGATTAGCAAGCTGCAAAGCAGCCCTAAGCCCAGCACCACCCGCACCCACAATCACAACATCATAGGACTGGGTTGGTAGCAATTTAAATCCCCCATAAAATATGTACTGACCAGGCAATACAACCCAGCAAGCTGCAGGCAACAATCGTTTGAAAAAAAACGCTTAAACTTTCTGGTTTAATGTAATCTGTCATCACTGTCCATGCCCCAATCCAAGCATGTAAAAATAAACTTAAGAGCGCAAAAAATGTTGAAAACCGCATCCAGGGGTCTTTAAACAATTCTTGCCAGGCTTGGTAAGATGCAGGATGTCCTGTCATAAAATAGATAGCGAGAAAAATAATATAAGCAAGCAAAATAATGGCTGTTAATCTTTGTAGCAACCAATTTCTCATCCCGGTCCCTAATCCCAGCAATGCTACTTCCATAGGAGATATCCTCCAAAGACAGCAAAAAGACCTACTACTACCAAAAGCAACCAGGCACCTACTATGCCCCCCTTCTTCGAATCTGCAAAATGGAGATCCATCAACATATGACGAATGCCTGCCAATAAGTGATAACCTAGCATCAGGAGAAAACCGAAAAATAAAAGCTTGCTAAGGGGTTTGCCTAAAATATCCTGCAAAATCTGAAAACCTGGGGCAGTGAGTGAATATTGCAAGCACCACAGCAATGCAGGAATCAATAAAACAAGAAAAATGCCCGATATACGGTGTAAAATCGACACCACCGCTGTTATTGGGTAATCTAAGCTAAACAACTGTAGATTAACAATCCGTTTCCCATTTTGCATGTCTTAAGCATAGATATATTGACAGGGTTCTGCCAACACTCTTTAATCTAATTGTTAGCAAAGCAAATTGTAGGAAAAAATAAATGGTCACTGACAAAGCAGAATTGCGGATCCCAGGGAAAGAACCGATGTCCTTCCCCATTCTAGAAGGAACCTTAGGCCCCAAAGTTATCGAAATTAGCAACTTAACTAAAACGGGGTTTTTCACTTTCGATCCGGGCTTTATGGCAACAGCTGCTTGTGAATCTAAAATCACATTTATTGATGGTGATAAGGGATTATTGCTTTATCGAGGTTACCCCATTACAGAATTGGCTGAATTTTCAGATTACCTTGAGGTGTGTTATTTATTATTGCAAGGAGAATTGCCTAACACCGCACAAAAAAACGACTTTATTTATCAAATTCAGCATCATACCATGGTGCATGAACAATTGATTGGTTTTTTGCAAGGGTTTCCCAGGGATTCTCACCCTATGGCCATTATGTGTGGCGTTGTGGGTGCGCTATCCGCATTTTATCATGATTCACTTGATATCAGTAACCCCGAACATCGCAAACTTGCAGCTTTGCGTTTAGTTGCCAAAATGCCCACCATTGCTGCCATGGCTTATAAATATTCTATGGGCCAACCTGTTGTTTACCCTAAAAACACCTTGGATTTTTCAGAAAATTTTCTGCACATGATGTTTTCCGTACCCACAGAGGATTATCAACCCAATCCGGTTTTAACTAAGGCCATGGATCGCATTTTTATTTTGCATGCGGATCATGAACAAAATGCCTCCACTGCTACCGTGCGTATTGCGGGTTCTTCTGCCGCCAATCCTTTTGCCTGTATTGCAGCAGGAATCGCGGCACTTTGGGGACCCGCCCATGGTGGCGCAAACGAAGCTGTTTTAAAAATGCTGCATGAAATAGGAACGGATACAAACATTCCCAAATATATTGCCCGCGCCAAAGACAAAAATGATACTTTTAGATTGATGGGTTTTGGACATAGAATCTATAAAAATTTTGACCCCAGAGCAACGCTCATGCGAAAAACCTGTTATGAAGTTTTAGATGTGTTAAACATGCATGATGATCCCTTATTCAAATTGGCTTTAAAGCTAGAAGAAATTGCGATAAAAGATCCTTACTTTATTGAAAGAAAACTCTATCCCAATGTCGACTTTTATTCTGGGATCATTTTAAAAGCGCTGAATATTCCCATTAACATGTTTACGGTGATCTTTGCCATTGCAAGAACTGTGGGTTGGATTTCACATTGGAATGAAATGATAAGCAACAAAGATCTCAAAATCAGCCGCCCACGTCAGTTATACACAGGCCCCGTGCAACGCAGCTTTGTGCCTATTGATAAACGCTAGTTAACCCACATGATATATTTAAATTCAATTAATTTTACTTATATATACATAGTTAAATATTGACAACTTTAGTGATATATACATAGGTGAAAACAGATCTCCATTTCTTCCCCCTCACCCATAACAATAAAAACTGGTTAAATAACCAGCATTTTTAAACATACTGATATAAAAATAGTGGCTAGGGAACCTTATTGATCAAATCTTGCCAAATAATATGAGCAAATAAATTAGGGAGAAGCAGTATGTCCGCTAATATACCGAGCGATGAACGAGAAACAATTAATGAGATAAATAGACTATTGAAACTGTACATGGCGAAAAGGGGTGTCACAGAGCAACGTTACAAAGACAGCAACCCGCCACAGACACAATTTACTAAAAATCCGCTTTTTCTTGTTGTATATAAAAATGGTGAACTTGTGTTTTACGAAAATTCACATTTACTAAAGCAACTACATTGCGTAGACATGAATCATTTTTTTAGTAAACTCCGTGTACAAGATACAACTTCAGAACAGCCATTTCCGCTTCCAGGGACGGGAACTAGCATTGAAAGGATTAGGGTTAAATTAAACGCATTAAAAGAAGCCCTTACAGAAGCGGTAAAGCCTGCCCCAGAGGACCTGACCCCTGCACAAAAAGCTAGCCGGAAATTGAAAAATACATGATGTTAAGTTTAAACTATCTATAAGTTTTATGGTTTTGAGGATGACTTTTTATACGCTCGGGCAAGAGCCCCCTG
>CAZCHZ010000218.1:0-3206 GCA_964498615.1 uncultured Legionellaceae bacterium
AATTTTCAGTAGCAAAATCCAAGACACTCGTTGATTCATCCCAAATTAAAATCGTGGCATCTTTTAATATGGCTCTTGCAATGGCAATGCGTTGTCTTTGTCCACCCGATAATTTAATGCCGCGCTCCCCAACCACAGTATGATACCCCTGTTCTAGCGCTTCAATAAATTCATGACAATGTGCTTTTTTAGCGGCAGCTACCACCATGTCATCCCTGGCATCCCTGGCATCCCTGGCATCCCTGGCATCCAATTTCCCATAACGAATATTTTCCATCAATGAACGATGAAAAAGCGTAACATCTTGTGGAATTAAGGAAATTTGTTCTCGCAGAGAATCTTGTGTCACAAGAGAAATATCTTGTCCATCAATTAAAATGCATCCACTCTCTACATCGTAATAACGCAAGATTAAATTCACAAACGTTGATTTGCCCGAACCAGAAAACCCCACCAAGCCTACTTTCTCGCCACCTTTGATAATCACAGATTTGTTTTGAAACAAGGTGCGCGCCTTTCCATAATGAAAAGTTACATTTTCAAATGTGATCTGGCCTTTTGTGATATTGATACCTTGTGCGTTGGGTGCATCTTGAACATCATGCCTATCCGAGATTAGCGAAAGCGCTTGTTTACAAATACCTATTTGCTCGTATATTCTCAACAACTCAGAAGACATATACCACACCACACCAATGATATTCAAAGAAGCAAATATTAAAGCCAAATCCCCTACGGTAATCCAATCTTTACTCCAACTATAAATACCAAAAACCACCATAAACACTAAGAAAAAAGTAGAAGCAAAGCCTAAGACAGTTTTTGCCATTGCATTATAATACCCAGCTTTGATAGCTTTTGTGACTTCTTCTTTTTGTATTTTGGATAAATGGTTTTCCTCATATTTAAACCCTGTGAAAAGACGAACCGACGTAATATTACTTAAAACATCCACAACGTTTCCGCTCACCGCAGCATGTGCCTTTGCATGTTCGGCAAAATACATAACCGATTTTTTCGTTGTCATATAAGTAAATGTCATATGAAAACCAAACCATAGAAAAGCAATCAAAGCAAAGATGGGTTTAGAAATATAAAGGATTACAATATTGAGCATGAATCCAAAGAAGATAGGAAAAATAATGGTCTGCAATGCCATGATCACTTCCACCATCGCATCTGGCATACGATTAATATAATTAGCAACCGAACCCGCAAAATGATCTGTAAAATATTGATGTGAATGACGACTTGCATAAGCAAACATAGATTGGCGTACATTTGCTTTGAATTTTGCATAAACACGCGGACGTAGGAAATCCCCAATTCTAAATCCCAAATCAATGTAAATATATATTGCCGCAAAAACAATCAAAGGGTAAAACAACACAGAAAAAATTTGAGCCTTATTATGCAAATGGCTATTGACGGCATTGATAAAAATCTTGGTAAAATAGGGCCAAATGGATTGTTGTAATCCCCATCCTAAAAAAGCAATGCCTACAATGAGCAATCCCCAAAACTGCTTTCGAAGAAAATACCAAAAAAATGCGCCGAGTGTTTTCGGTAACATTATGGTTTTCCTATTTTGGTGATGTCTCTCTTAGCTGCCACTTCCATAAGATTATTGGGCGATGTAGGCACCACGCATTCAGATAACAATAATATTTCAGGATAAGATGCAACCGCATTCGGTTTTTGTGTAGCAGAATTTACAGTGGGAGTAGATGTTGCGGAAACGCTTACATCAACCCCAGCATCTTTCAATAATGCCCCCAGCCTTTTTTGTGCTTGGGAGTATCGTTGGGATTTTTCATATTCATGCACATAACGATGCATTACCATTGCGTCCCATTCACAGAATGCTTTTCTTTCTTTTTCACTTAGCGCGTTGTCATATAACTTAGATGTTTTTGGATGCACCTTTTCATCCACCAAATAATAGTGCAAGGGTAATGCTTGTCTCGTTAACAGTTCATACATCCTCTTCATTGTATAATGAACTAATGGACGTAAATACTCATAAGAATTAGCTTTCCTAAGCTCATCTTGTTCTTTGTCTGAAATGGGTGATGCCAAAACCACATATCCATTTGGCTTACGCATGCGTGTATAGGCGCGTACACGTTCTGGTAACTTTTCAACGATATCTTTTAAATCATCTGCTAATTGATCAATCCAAAAATCACAGAAGATCGCTTGATTACCGGTTCCAATAGGATGATTTGGATCAAAATGTAATATGAAAAGCTTATGCCCTAACTTGGGATCTAAATCCTTGAGATCGCCGACAGTTTGCGTTTTATGACCCTGTACAGGATCTATAAACAGGTGATATATAGGATATAAGCCTTGACACTGTCCATAGTGTTTTAATAGATATGCGATACCCACGTCTGTCACTTCTCCACAATGTCCAGTGCCAGTGACACAAGCTATATCTGCGAATTTTTTTATTTTTACAACCCCTTGATCTTCCATGATTGAACGTTTTTTTTCACCTTCAAAAAGAATCTTTCCTATGCTCGCCGCACATAAAGCCGGCAAAATCTGAAGTTCTTTATCCGTAAAATCAAATTTTGTATCTTTAAGTTCTCTTTCAAATCGCTCCATCATCAGACGCAAAGTTTCAATATTACAGTGCAACATTTTTTCTTTTACGAAGGCAGGCACTTTTGCAACTTCTGCTTTGAAAGCAGGATCTTGTAATAACCCTTCTAAAATATAATGTGATTTTATAAAAACACTATTTACCTTCTCTGTGAGGGATAGCGATACTTCCCTATTTATATTAGTAGGGCCCAAAGGAAGCATTTTTCTAACATATTCTTGGGCTTTTTTTGCCATGTTCCGTAACTTGCGTCTTGCTTCCAACTGTGTTTTTATCACTTTATTGCTTAATGCCATAACCTCTCCTTTATAAATTTTACAGGAAACCACAAAATAGAGAAGATACTTATTAGTGAAACGAATTCAGCAATAACCCTCCACCAAGTTCGTTTAAATTCAAATTTTATATCACTATTTCCTTTTTCTAAATTTATGCGCATAAGTCCCATTTCATTTGAATAATCTATCATAACATTTTTATTATTCACCTTTGCTTCCCATCCAGGATAGTAGATATGTGCGAGCTCTAAAGTAACGCCTTCGTCTGCATTCACACTCATAGTTTTGGTTAGATATCCCCATTCCGTAATAGTGAG
>CAZCHZ010000219.1:0-3191 GCA_964498615.1 uncultured Legionellaceae bacterium
TTTTGCGGTCTTTTCTTTTGAACCCGCAGTGACATAGCCGCTTGTGCAGAGCAATATCATCGTCATGATGATGCATCGTTTTAACATCGATTTTTCTCCTGTCCTTATCTCGCCAATAAGGTTCTGTGTGTCTGAATGGACATTAATATCCCCATACTCGCTAAGAGTGTGACTAAAGAAGTGCCACCATAGCTTATCAAGGGTAAGGGAATACCCACGACGGGCACTATCCCCGTTACCATGGCAATATTGACAAATACATAGACAAAAAATGTCATTGTCAGGCTGCCGGCTAACAATCGGCTAAAGGTATCTTGCGCCTGTACACCGATATAGAGTCCTCGGATAATAATACATAAATACAAAGCTAGCAATATTAGGCATCCAACTAACCCAAATTCCTCGCCAAAGACGGCAAAAATAGAATCTGTCGTTCTTTCAGGCAGAAACTCTAATTGGGCTTGTGATCCATTAAGCCAACCTTTGCCATAAAGTCCCCCCGAACCAATGGCAATTTTTGATTGAATAATTTGGTAGCTTTTGCCTAAGGGATCTTGTGCAGGATCCAGCAAGGTAAGTACACGTTGTCGTTGATAATCTCGCATGCAAAACCACAGAATAGGTGAACAAGCGGCAATGAACCCAATGAGACCGGCCATTAATTTGGCAGGAACCCCTGTAAAAAAGATAACCAAGGCGCCCGCACTGAAAATAAGCAGTGCCGTTCCCAAATCGGGTTGTTTTGCAACCAATATTACCGGAATAGCAATGAGTAAAAAAGGAATACACAAAGATTGTAGGGTGGGGGGTAATATTCGCTGATCAAAATAACGCGCAATCATCAAGGGCACCGCGAGTTTCATGAGCTCTGCGGGTTGAAAACGCACGATCCATAAATCTAACCAACGTTGTCCTCCTTTACTGATATGGCCAACAATTAAGACTATCAACAACAAGGTAATGCCCAGTGTATAAAGCGCGGGCGCGAGCATACGGATGATTCGAGGCGGAATGTGCGCAATAAATAACATGAAAAGTGTTGCGAGCCCCAACCGAAACAGTTGTTTATTCACAACAGCAATATCTTGTTTTGTGCTATAAAGCACAAATATACCAATGGTGGATATCAGCGTAATATAGATAAACAAAGTCCAGTCTATATGGGCTTCCAAAGAGGTAAAATACCTGTTTTTCATTTTTTCACTGCTCCTGCGCTATTAAAAAAGACATCAAGGACTTCTCTTGCGACATCTTTCGCTTTTTTCTGACCTGCATTTTCTACTAATACTGCCACAGCGATTTTAGGATCTTCTGCGGGAGCAAAGGCAATAAACCAAGAGTGATCTCTTAAATGATCTTGTATCTTATGCGCTTCGTATTTTTCATTTTGTTTTATATTAAAAACTTGCGCAGTACCCGTTTTGCCTGCCATGGTATATTTTATACCCTGACTAATGCGATAAGCGGTGCCAGAAGGTGAATGGATGACTTTTTGCATACTTTGATGGACAAGATCCCAATGCGCGGGGTTTTGAATAAGGTTTAAGGTTTCTTTCAACACTTCTTGTGTCTCTAGCATTGCATCTGGCTTTTGCAGTGCTTTTACGAGATGCGGCTTGGCATATACTCCGCGAGTCGCTAACAGTGCTGTAAATTGCACAACTTGTATCGGTGTTGCTGAAAGCATACCTTGTCCAATACCGATATTCAAAGTATCCCCTGCATACCAGGGTTCTTTTCGTGTTTTTTGTTTCCACTCAGCGGATGGGACAAGGCCAGGCGCTTCTCCAGGAAGATCAATACCAGTAAGTTGTCCCATCTTAAAAGCAGAATAAATATCATGTAGTCTAGCAACCCCGAGTTTATGCGCTAAGTCAAAGAAATAAGTATCTGAACTTTCTTCGATGGCTTTTTCAACATCTACCCAACCATGACCACGTCTTGTGGTATTAAATGTCCAATCACGATATAAACGTTCTTTACCTGGTAATTGATAAAAACCTGGATCAAATAGGCAGAATTGTGGTGTGATGGTGCCCAATGATAAACCTTTGAGTGCCACTAAAGGCTTCACAGTTGATCCGGGTGGATATTGCCCGCGTATTGCGCGATTAAATAGGGGCTTATCTTTGGAATCTTGTAATGCACGATAAGTAACGGTATCGATGCCCTGCACAAAGAGATTGGGATCAAAACTAGGATTACTCACTAAGCTTAAGATTTCACCAGTGTTGGGATCAAGTGCTATGACGACACCTTTATAGCCACCCAAGGCTTCCGTTGCTTTTTCTTGTATTGCACTGTCCAAAGATAAATATAAATTGCTACCTTGCATGGGAGGAATGCGATTTAATATACGAATAGTGCGTCCCTTAGCATCTGTTTCGATATGTTGATACCCAGCAGTGCCATATAATACTTTTTCATAAGATTTTTCTAAACCGATTTTGCCAATGTAATAAGCGCCACGATAATCGGCTGGGTTTATTTCCTCGAGATCTTTTTCACTGATGGGGCCAATATATCCAAGCGCATGTGCAAAAAATTCTCCCTTAGGATAATGCCGCACAAGACGTGCGACGATATCTACCCCTGGGAGGCGATGTTTTTCAAGCGAAAATTTTGCGACCTCTTCTTCTGTTAATTTAAATTTAATGGGGATCCCTTCGCTGCGTCTCTTGTATTTTAATCGCTTCAAAAAATGTAAACGTTCTGATTCGGTAATAGGAATAATTGCATGAATGGCGTTTAAAGTGTCTGGTAAATCCTGGACACGTTCCGGTGTGATTTCTAAGCTAAAGGCCGGAATATTATCTGCCAAGAGAACACCGTTTCTATCAAAAATTAGACCACGTGTAGGTGTGATGGGTACAATGCGCACCTGGTTGTTTAAAGATAATGTTTTATATAAATCATGTTGATATATTTGTAAAAAAATTAAACGTGCGGCGAGTAATGATAAAAGTAAGCAGACGATGACAGTGGCAGTCACTGTCCGATTCAAATACAGTCGACCTTCTTTAAAATGATCCTTTAATGTAAAGATTGACATGTGCTTGGCCTAAACCATAGTTTTTCGATGCAAAAAAATGCACGTGTTTCTGCCAGCATAATATGAACGACGACATCAAATACATCGAAAGCCACCCAGCTGCCTTCTTTGGCACCCGAAATAATAAAATGAAACGTTG
>CAZCHZ010000220.1:0-3168 GCA_964498615.1 uncultured Legionellaceae bacterium
ACCATCAAAAAACCCATATCTCACACCTTGTCACAAACTCAAAAATTTCCATATCTATCTTTAAAAACACCCCCAGTATATCCCGAAAAATTTTTCCCTCACCATTTCGAAAACGACCTTTTTTAAGTAATAAAGTATTCTCATCTTCTATATTAGATAAAATCTGGCTTTGGAAGCTATGGGAGGACTTGTATATCAAGCGCTCTTGCAATAGGAGATTCATGCAAATCAGCGATGTTAAGGTTAATAATATCAACACCCCGATGAATGCCATACCGGTTTCGAATTGCAATTTCATAGTCCCATACCTGATTATGAATACTGGTTAAACGTAAATGCACACTGTTCACTGTTGGATATTTTTCTTTATCAAAATGTAAATGCACTTTAAAATCTTTAACGCCTCTTAAAATTTCTTCGCTGCGCAACAAAATATCATCGCGTATTAAAGCATTATCCTTAAGATAATACGCAACTGTATCAAGTTCGACAATTTCCGCATCAACATCGTATCGTTTGCAAAAAGAAGCGGTTTTATTATAAGCACCCAGTTCATGAAATATTTTCTCTCCCTCCACATCACTTGCAATAAATAAATCTCCAGCCTCATTATCCGAAATTAAGACCAAGGCTTTTGCCCGAATAGGCGAACTGTTTTTGACGTTCAACACCGCATTAAGATCCTGCATGGGGTGTTTTAGCTGGGTGATTATCGTTGGAATATTATAAATAATCAAGACATCACTGTTCTCTTGTATAGCTTGGCAACTTTCCAAGGGTAATTTGCCATAACAGCGACCAGGTAATGCGCTAAACATGGAAACTGCTCTATCAAAACGAAGATATTGGTAGGGCCCCTCCTCACGATAAATAGGATGCAAGGGAAAATGTGAATCTCTCGTTCTTGCGCCTCGATAACCGCTGGCATAAAGATCATTGATAAGAAATTGTAAGGCTGTTCTTTCATTATTCATCATTCTTAAACTATCTGATTTACGCAAACCTTCTCTTTTTATTAGCCCATAAATCTGAAGACTTTCGAACATAATCAAAAAACTTAAAACCACCGCAATCAAAAGTTCAATTAAACTTAAACCCTTTTCTAATGAACCAGAATAAATTGCAGTTTTTGCACATTGACTGTCTTTGGAGGAACAATCGTATATAGACATTGTGTTTGACTACAAACCTCCTCTATTTTACTGCCCACAAATTGAATGTTCAGCGCATCACGACATTGTTGAAGATCCCCATTGCCTTGGCACTGATGGCTTTCTGCAATCCTGAAAGCCACCATGGCTGATGTTAATTGCCAGTCAGCATGCCTCTGCCAAGCCTGCATGAACATGCATAGACTAGCGACTAGGATCGCGCCCAAGGACAATAGCAAAAGTGCCACTAAGGTTTCAATAAGAGAAATGCCCTTACATCGAGAAATCATGCCCGTCCTCTCCTTTTAAAATTTCCATTTGACACTTTTCGAAAGAAACGATATATATAACTTTCAGGAATGCGATACAAGGTTTTAAGAGAAAATTGCAATATGACTATCGACACCAAACGCCCTGTAGAAAATGCAAGTGCCTTTCAATTGAAGGGTGGCCTTTTTACGCTCACAGCGATTCAGCTTACCAGCTCCAATCTCAATGCCCTGTTAGCAGATCTCACCTTGAAGGTAGAACAAGCGCCTAAATTTTTTTATCATGCACCCATCGTAATCGATCTTCAGAAACTCAACCAACCTGGCATCATGCTCGATTTTCTAGCGCTTAGAAATATTTTACACAAGGTCCATTTGGTCCCCGTGGGCGTAAAAGGAGGTTCAGAAGAGCAACATATCGCGGCACAGCAGGCAGGTCTTGCCGTTTTGCAGGAAGGCCGTAGAGATAAAGAAAGCTTTATCAGCACCAAAACAAACCCAAATACTAAAGATACGCCTCTCCCTGCATCCAATGCCTTGACTGAACCTGATGCTGGCAGCGCCACACGTATTATCACCGACCCCGTGCGTTCGGGCCAACAAATTTATGTCAGGAATGGCGATTTAATTGTTTTAAATTCAGTCAGCCATGGCGCAGAGCTTTTAGCAGATGGCAATATTCATGTGTATGGACCGCTACGAGGACGTGCTTTAGCAGGCGTCACAGGAGATACAAAAGCACATATCTTTTGTCAAAAACTTGAAGCAGAGCTTGTTTCTATTGCGGGTCAATATAAAATTAGTGAAGATATCGAGCAAGATGATTGGCATGTGGCTGTAGATATCTCCTTACAGGAAGGACGCTTGCATATCCGACCGCTTTAGTATACATATTGTATGTAGGTTAATTTTTTTTCATATACTATTTGGATGTATTGCATGGGTACAATGGTTAAGTCAGATTACAAAACCGGAAAAATTCTGGTTGTTACCTCGGGTAAAGGCGGGGTTGGAAAAACCACGAGCAGTGCCGCCATTGGTGCTGAGCTTGCCAATCGCGGATATAAAACCGTAGTCGTTGATTTTGATATTGGGCTTCGTAATCTCGATCTCATCATGGGTTGCGAAAGACGCGTGATCTTTGATTTTGTCAATGTTATTCAAGGAGATGCTAACCTTGCCCAAGCCCTCATCAAAGATAAACGCATTGAAAATCTCTATGTGTTACCTGCTTCTCAAACCAGAGATAAAGATGCCCTAACAAAAGAAGGGGTAGCCAATATATTACAATCCTTAAGAAAAGATTTTGATTTTATTGTTTGCGATTCTCCAGCAGGCATAGAGCGCGGTGCTTTAATGGCGCTTTATTTTGCGGATGAAGCTGTGATTGTCACCAACCCTGAAATTTCTTCTGTCAGAGATTCAGACAGAATCATCGGCGTGCTTAATAGTCGCTCGGAACGTGCAGAAAAAGGCTTAGAAATCAAAAAACATCTTTTATTAACGCGTTATTCTCAAACCAGAGTCGATCGGGGAGAAATGCTCAGCGTTGAAGATGTCCTGGAAATTCTGGCCATTCCCTTATTAGGCATTATTCCAGAATCCAGCGCTGTACTCAATGCTTCTAATCATGGGATTCCTGTCACTTTAGATAATCCCAGTGATGCTAAACGCGCTTATCAACATGCAGTCGCAAGATTATTGGGTGAGACTATCCCAGAAACTGCAAAAGAAGGCTGGACATCAAA
>CAZCHZ010000221.1:0-3153 GCA_964498615.1 uncultured Legionellaceae bacterium
CTACGATGTGTCCAATAGCTACCCCACCATCGCTTACGCCACTTAAATACACAGCACCCGGCAAGCCCATCAATAACCAAGAGCTCATATCCGAGGCACCAGCACTGAGGGCAGCCACTGCTCCCCCTAGACGACGCCCCCCTAAGACATAATCCGAGAGGTTACGGGTAGCTAAATAGGCAACTACCCCCACTAGGACGACTATCATCAGATAGAGAAAAAAAGTGAATGTTGAAGCTATGTTTGCCGTCATCAAGTCACATCCTGACCATAATGAGGACACCATAACACGAGTTTGTGATAAAAAACATGCCCTCTTTTAATAAATCAGTGGCTACGGAATTGCATTTTTGAAAGAACTCCCGTATAGTTTTGACCATCTATAAGAGGGTCGTAGCCCTGCTACCCATATTCAAGAAAGGTAGTTTTTTGAGGAGTGAGTAAGATGTCTGCCAAACATGCCTATGCCCTAGAGGCCGAATTAAGAGAAGGTAACGGAAAAGCCGCAAGTCGACGCTTACGTCGACAGCAAGACCGAATTCCCGCAATATTATATGGCGGGGGAGAAGCACCTACCCGAATTTCTTTAGATCATAAAAAAGTGATGCATATTTTAGAAAATGATGGCGTTTTCTCACATCTATTAACCCTCAATCTTCCTCAAGATACGCAACAAGTGGTCTTAAAAGCCGTACAACGCCATCACTTTAAAAAGGCGATTTTTCATCTTGATTTTATGCGCGTAAAAGGGACAGATATCATCACAATGAAAATTCCCCTGCACTTTTTAGGGGAAGCAGAAGCACCTGGCGTTCTTGCAGGCGGTGTTGTCAATCACCGTTTAATTGATATCGAAGTAAAATGCCAAGCAAATGCTTTGCCAGAATCTATTGAAGTTGATATCAGCAAGATGGAACTCGATCAAACCTTACATATTTCTGATCTCAAATTACCCAAAAATGTCGAATCTCTTGCCCTAAGCCATGGCGTTGAACACGACCATGCGGTTGTCAGTATCCATATGCCCAGGGTGATAGTGGAAGAAGAAACCCCAGTAGCAGCACCAGAAGCTGCCGCCCCTGTTGAAGCGACGGCACAAAAAGCAGAAACACAAACACCTTCTGCTTCAGAAAAAGCACCAGGAAAACCTAGCGAAAAAGATAAATCCAAAGGCAAATAATGGCAACACAGCCTTCGGGGATCCAATTAATTGTTGGGCTCGGCAATCCGGGCCCAAGCTATGTTGAAACCCGACATAATGCAGGCGCCTGGTTTCTAAAAGCCTTTTGTCAACGCTATAAAATAAAACTAAAAGATGATCCAAAATTTAATGCACGTTTCGTACAAGCCACTGTCGAAGGCCGTCCTATCAAGGCCATGATATCAAATACGTTTATGAATTTAAGTGGCCAGGCGCTCAATGCCGTTGCTAAGTACTATCATATTCCTGTAGAAGCCATTCTTGTTGCGCATGATGAACTGGATATTCCCGTGGGCGAAGTTCGCTTTAAAACAGACGGTGGACATGGTGGACATAATGGCTTACGCGATATTATTAGCCACTTGCACAGCCGGGAATTTCATCGTCTTCGAATAGGCATTGGACATCCCGGTGATAAAGATGATGTCACAGATTATGTCTTAAAACGTCCCTCATCATCAGACGCAGAAAAAATAAATGAAGGCATTGAAAATGCGCTAGATGTGTTGCCACTGATTTTGGCAGGCGATTTTCAAAATGCCATGAGTCGTTTACATACAAGTCGAGAAACCTAAATGGGATTTAATTGTGGCATCGTGGGTCTGCCCAATGTGGGAAAATCTACGCTTTTTAATGCATTAACCAAAGCCAACATTGCCGCGCAAAATTACCCTTTTTGTACCATAGAACCTAATGTTGGGATTGTCCCCATGCCAGATCCTCGCTTGGATAAACTGGCCGCCATTGTCAAACCAGAACGCGTTGTGCCAACTTCCATGGAATTTGTGGATATTGCAGGTTTAGTCAAAGGCGCATCCCTGGGTGAAGGCTTAGGGAATAAATTTCTAGCCCATATCCGTGAAACCGATGCCATTGCAGAAGTGGTACGTTGTTTTGTGAACGAAGATATCGTCCATGTGAGTGGCGAAATCAATCCCAAAAGCGATATCGAAACCATTCAAACAGAATTATTATTGGCAGATATGGAAACGCTAGAACGCGCTTTGCAAAAAGCAACTAAATTAACAAAAACTGGCAATAAAGCCGTGCTTGAAGAATGTGCCCTGTTGGAAAAATTAAAACAGCATCTTGATCAAGGTTTGCCCGCCAGAACGTTTGCGGTAGATAAAACACAAATGCCGATGATCCATCAATTACATCTTTTATCTTCCAAACCCTTGATGTATATTGCCAACGTAGATGAAAAAGGTTTTCATGATAACCCTTATTTGGATGCTGTGATTGAAATCGCTAAAAAAGAAAACTCAGTGGTAGTGCCTGTTTGTGCCGCCATTGAAGCAGAAATGGCAGAGTTGAGTGATGCTGAAAAATTAGAATTTTTAGAATCCCTAGGCCTACACGAACCCGGACTTAATCGTGTGATCCGTGCAGGCTATGGATTATTAAAACTCGATACCTACTTTACTGCCGGTGTTAAAGAAGTGCGGGCTTGGACCATTCATCATGGTGCAACTGCACCACAAGCAGCAGGCGTGATACATACGGATTTTGAAAAAGGCTTTATTCGTGCTGAAGTGGTGAGTTATGAGGATTTTATTCAGTATCAAGGTGAACAAGGCGCCAAAGACGCAGGCAAATGGCGTCTAGAAGGCAAAGATTATGTTATGCAAGATGGGGATGTGGTACACTTTCGGTTTAATGTCTAAATAATTTATAAAATTTAAAATGGGGAGAGAAAATGGCTAGCTCAGCGGTAGATGCAAGTGCGCATTCAAAACAAGAGCATGAATTTAGTTTGCCAACTCATAAGGTAACCCTGTCCAGTAAAATAAATCCTCTTTATAATTTTATTTCGGATGAAAAAGACGCCTTAATAAAGCGGGCATTGAAATTCAAGCTCTTCAAACACCGGAAGGCAAACCTTATTACCTTATCCGTATTTTCGAGCAAAAACCTGGATCCCTCGAACCTGTTCCCGATCTTGCACATCA
>CAZCHZ010000222.1:0-3151 GCA_964498615.1 uncultured Legionellaceae bacterium
AATATTCCCTCAACGGGCAAATTCACTTCCTGACATATACGTTGCGTAACAATATCTGTATCTCCAGTGAGCACTTTCACTTTCACATTGTACGACTTTAACATTTTAATAGCCGTGGCCGCGGTTTCTTTGGGGGGATCTAAAAAAGCCATCAAGCCGATAAAAATAAGTTCATTTTCGTCAGTTGTAGCATAAGCCTTATCATCAATGGGAAACGTTTTATAGGCAACACCAATCACCCGAAAACCCTCGTTATTTAAATCATTGACAATCTTCAAGATGGAACGAACATGTTCGGTAGTTTTAGGAGATATTTTTCCTTGGGTTTTTATTTCTGCGCTTACATTCAAGAGTTCTTCAACAGCGCCCTTACAAATTAATAATTCAGCAATAGCATCCTGTCTTAATACCACGGACATGCGTTTTCTTAAAAAATCAAATGGAATTTCATCAATTTTACGATATCCTTTCTGGATATCTAATTTGCTTGCAATATTTGCATGATCCAAAATGGCCTTGTCTAACATATTCTTAAGACCACTTTGATAAAAACTATTTAAAAAGCCATATTCTAATACACTGAGATCTTCATCGCCTTCTATATTAAGATATCTTTCTAAAATAATCTTGTCTTGGGTTAATGTGCCGGTTTTATCTGTGCATAAAACATCCATAGCACCAAAACTTTGAATAGAATTTAACCGTTTTACAATCACTTTAAAACGCGACATGGCAAGCGCACCTTTAGACAAATTAGCTGTGACAATCACAGGCAACATTTCAGGTGTTAACCCGACAGCAACTGCAATGGCAAATAAAAAAGCTTCCTTCCAATCGCCTTTCATGCTGCCATTAATAATAAAAATAATCGGTACCATCACAACAATAAAACGAATGAGTAGCCAGGTAATCCTATTTACCCCTCTATCAAAACTGGTTTCAGGGCGATAATCAATCATTTTTTCGGCAAGGCCACCAAAATAAGTGCTGCTGCCCGTGGCTACCACAACTGCTTTAGCAATACCACTCGTCACGCTGGTTCCCATAAAACAGATATTATTTTTTTCTAATGGATTTTGCATTTTTATATCATCGAGATCAGAATCTGTAGATTTTTCTTCGAGCAAGATCTCAGATTGTTTCTCTACAGGCAAAGATTCACCCGTTAAAGCAGATTGGTTAATAAACAAATCTTTAGAAGTAATTAGTCGCACATCAGCAGGTACCATATCTCCTGCTGACAAATAAACAATATCTCCAGGCACCAGCTCTTCTAGCGGTATTTCTATTCTTTGTGTTTCATTTTCTTCTTCATCATCATTTTCAGGTATCTGACGCCTAACCGTTGCTTGAATGCTCACCATTTTTCTTAAAATTTCAGCTGCACGTGAGGAACGAAATTCTTGGATAAAGCGCATCAATACACTGATGCCTACCATTAAAGCCACAATGATAGTGGCTTGCTTATCACCCGTCACATAGGAAACAGCGCCTAACACTAGCAATACAACAACAAAGGGATTTGTAAAATTGCTTAACAGTAACCAATACCAGGCAGTGGGTTTTTCTCTGGCAATTTCATTTTTACCATGTCGTTCAAGACGTTCTTCTATATCTTCTGTGGTTAAACCCTTCAAGGTGGTTTTGCAGGCAGTCAACGTTTGCGAAACGCTCATCTTTGAGATTTTTAAAAGAAAATCTCTTATTTCAGGACTGTGTTGCCTTTTTTCTTTCCCCCGAAGCACACTCACGATAATATCCCTAAAGGAAGTATACCTTTAAGGATAATCGGTTATCTCGCGGTTCGCTTTAATAGGTCGGCGTCAGACGCCGACCTATCGCAGCATGTGGGTAGCTATTTCGAACCCGGCTTTGTTATTCGAGTGATAGAGAAAAGATGGGATTTTACATGGCGGTTTGTTGTAGCATTGTATGTGGGCTTTTTGCTACAAGGGAAATCTTGCTGTCCAAATCCTTCCAGTTCCGGACGATTTCGATTATAACCAAAGGTAAGTACGTCGTAAGCACCGGTCATGCGATCGCCAGGTAATGCACCTAATACAATCGTGCAATGCCCACCCATGGGATCACCACTACAATCCTCAGTATCAAAACGGTTTGTGCAATGTATCTTACCAGGTTGGATATCTTTATCTGGATTGCCAGTGACTTCATAAGCTTTCACAACACTACGCATCACTTCGGGTGCTTTTCCTTGCATCCAAGTTAAAAACCCAGAAGATTTTTTGCCAGTGCCTCTTTGATCTGCATCGGTATAATGTAAATCACCTGTCGTGGTAGGAATAGGGCTCCCTGTTGTTTCTTCGATAAATTGAGAGCAATCTCTTGGACCGAATTCTTTGGGTTTTAAGCAGCCATGCGCATCAGTATAACGTTTTTGAAAACGATGTCCTCCGAATTCAAAACCACTGTCAATAAGTAATATGCCATGTGGTGTTAATTTATCTTTAAAAAGGAAAAAGTAGATTTTTTCTTTAATATCTTTTGCATGGCTCGACTCCCAGAATTCTTCAGGAAGTTCTACCACGTTCACAAAAGGGGCAGTATCAATATCTAATACATTAGTTTGCAATACTGAGTCAGGTTCCTTGGCTCCCAAAATTGCATATAACGCCATTTTTAAATTTGAGCCTTTATGATTTCCCCAGATGCCTTCTTGATTGCCTAAACGCGTATAGTCATCATCCTTGGTAGTGTATTCATACCCTGCAGGCACCTGCTCTCGACATAACTTTCTAAAATTGGCAATGGGAGTGATTAATTTAATAGCCTCATCAATAATCGAGGACATTTTATTGTATGCACTCGTTAACGACATATGCAGCATTTTCTGAGTTTCTTTCTGGTAGGCTGCTAATGCAGCAATAGTCGCTTCCCAAGCTGATTTTTGTTTTTCAAGAAAATTAAGGGTTTGCTCATGCAATTTTTTAAGTTCTGTTTCTTCAGTACTTTCCAGCATCCTTCTAATGGTTATTAATAATACTGTTATCTCTTTTTCTGTTGCTTTTCTGAATTTTTTCTCTTTTTCTAAAGCTTCTCTGGCAATGGATGATTGTTCATATGCTGTGGATATGATGGATCGTCTAAGTACTGCATCTTCGGTACTTTCTTTTTTATCTAATTGAGCACT
>CAZCHZ010000223.1:0-3145 GCA_964498615.1 uncultured Legionellaceae bacterium
TTTTTATAGGGGATGAAGATGGCTATCTGCATTCCTTAAGCCTAGCAGGCGAAATCAAGGGACGCATACGTATTGATAATAAGGGCATTGAAGCAACACCGATTGTTAATGATAATGCTTTGTATGTGTTGGGACGCGGTGGTAAAATCGCAGCCCTCTCGCTTAATACACTTAAGCGAGAAGCAGGGCTTTAAAAATGCTGCCTGTAGTCGCAATTGTGGGCAGGCCCAATGTGGGCAAGTCCACATTATTTAATGCGCTTACCCGATCTAGAGAAGCATTGGTGATTGATTTGCCAGGTGTTACTCGCGATCGTCAATATGGTGAAGGTAGCTTCGAAGAAAAGCCTTTTATTGTGATTGACACCGGTGGCCTAGAAAAAACAGATGCCAAAGGGCTAGAAGCCCAAATGGTAGCGCAATCTTGGTTAGCCGTACAAGAAGCCGACATTGTTTTTTTTATGGTGGATGCAAGAGCAGGTTTACTGCCCAATGATGAATGGATTGCCAAGCAATTACGCGCCTTAAAAAAATCTGTTTTTCTTGTTGTCAACAAAACCGATGGTTTAAATGCGGATGTTGCCGTTGGGGATTTCTTTCAACTTGGCATGGGTAAACCTATTCCCATTGCTGCCAGTCATAATCGTGGCATTAGCAAATTATTGGAAAATGCTTTTCCACCGAGCCCTATCAAGCATGATGAAAATGTTGAAGTTGCATCTGAACCTGAATCTGCGCTTGAAACAAAACAAGATATTAAAATAGCCATTGTAGGGCGTCCCAATGTTGGAAAATCTACCCTTTTTAATCGCATTTTAGGCGAAGAACGCGTGATTGTATTTGATGAACCTGGTACAACCAGAGATAGTATTTATATTCCTTTTGAAAGACAAGCTGAACATTATACGATTATTGATACTGCAGGCATGCGAAGACGTGCGCGTGTGCATGAAACCGTCGAAAAATTTTCAGTGGTGAAAACCTTGCAGGCCATTGAGGCATCGGATGTGGTGATCTTGGTTTTGGATGCGCAGGCGGGTGTTACCGAACAAGATCTCAGTTTAATAGGCTTTGTGATAGAAGCAGGTCGTGCCTTGGTGCTTGCCATGAATAAATGGGATGGTCTTCCTTTGGATCAACGAAAAAGTATTAAAGAAAGTTTGAGCTATCGTTTATCCTTTGCTGATTTTGCTAAAATCCATTTTATTTCAGCCCTGCATGGCACTGGGGTTGGCAATTTATTTTCTTCTGTGAAAACGGCTTATCGTTCGGCCACCAAAAAATTACCAACCACAGTCTTAACGCGCATATTATCAGAAGCGGTAACACAACATGCACCGCCCATGGTACAGGGTCGTCGGATTAAATTGCGCTATGCCCATGCTGGGGGTCAAAAACCGCCAGTCATTATTATTCATGGTAACCAAACCGAGCATGTCCCTTTAAGCTATAAGCGTTATCTGATTAATCTCTTTCGTAAGGTCCTCAAACTAGAAGGTACGCCTCTGCGTATCGAATTTAAAACCGGGGATAATCCTTTTGCGGGTAAGCGAAATATCCTGACGCCTAGGCAATTACACAAAAGAGAGCGCCTGCGTAAAAAATTTGGTTAAAGCGCAACTTGTTGTCATGCCAGCGAAGGCTGGCATCCAGAAAAAAAGATAATTGCCTGGATGCCAGCCTGCGCTGGCATGACAAACTAGCGTAAAAAAATTTCTGAATACAGTCTCTCAAAAACAAAGTGCATATGCATGTAATACCTAAACGATCGAGGTAATCCCCTGAAAACGCTTGACGGGCATAAATTCTTTGAGGTAAGATACCCTAATAGAAATGAATTTGTTGGTTAACTAAAGGGGAGATTGTAGATGTTTACAACACTATTAAATGTATTTACACCCTCACATATGCGTGTGAAGCCTGCAACGGCAGCAGCACCTGTGACCGCAAACCCCAGCGCCTGGAATCAGTATTTCAGCGAAGCTTGGGCAAGTACTAAAGCCGTATGGGATGTTATTTCATTAGGGCTAGTGCATTATAATCCCGAAAAAACTTTCAATTTGGGCGGTGCTATTCCTTCAGCTGTCCGTGTGGTAGGTAATTTTGCTAAAACCATCGGAAATTTCGCTGCTTTTCAAAAGCATCGTTATTATCAAGAAGAAGCAGAAGCAACGGCATCTTGGAATGCTGCATCAGAAGATTTAAATGCAACAGCATCTGGTGCAAATGATCTGTTTTGGGACGGTGTCAAAGCCTTAGAAAATGCAGGATCTGCAATTTCTCATGCTGCCTTAGCAACAGAACAAGGTATTCCTGCTGCAGGTGCTACCTTAGGCGCAATTGCCAACACTACCTGCAATGCAGCCGGGTATTTACCACAGTACAGTGCTGCTGTAGTGAATCAAGGTGTTGCTCTAGCGAGCAAAGCTTGTCAGGCCGCTGAAGAAATTGCAAGCCTCGTTTCTCGTCTTTCTTCTACTACTATAAACGTATAAATAGGCAGTAGCGAAAAAGCCTCTTCCCCTTAGAGGGGTTAGGGGCTTTTTTATATCCTTGATATTGTATATACACCTCTTGATATTTTTTGAAAAATTGTCTTTGTGAAATGCGGGGGATAAACTTACAATAGGGACGAAGGATATTTAAAGGGAGGTTTTAATAGAGGAGGATATAAAATGCATGTACTAAAATGGGTAACGGTAATTTTACTTATCGTTGGTGCCATTAATTGGGGCTTAGTCGGTGCATTTGACTATAATATCGTCACCAAACTTTTAGGAGAAGCTTCTATGTTGACACGTGTAGTCTATATATTAATAGGACTTGCAGGTGTCTATAAGATTTTCCTAATTACGACGAAAAAGTAAATGTATAGACTTAAGCAGTTTGAAGAATAACGTTCCGTATTATCGGAAAAATGTGGCGATAGCCACAGCGAACGGGCCTAAAGGGGCGCACCGACGATAACAAAGGTCAGACCTTTGGGGTCGAGGTGTTTTTTGGCTACCCGATTTACTTCTTCTAAAGTAATTGCCGCAAGTTTTTTATTACGTTGATTGATAAAATCAACCGGAAAATCGCCAAGATAACATTGTAAGACATAATTCACAATACCTTCAGGACTTGTAAAATTGAGTGCAAAATTG
>CAZCHZ010000224.1:0-3136 GCA_964498615.1 uncultured Legionellaceae bacterium
AGGGTACTAAAATGCGATAAAAAATTGTCCATTCACCTGCGCCTAAATCTTTGGCGGCTTCGAAGATATTTTTATCTTGTCCAGTTAAACGGCTATACACAGTGACTGCAACAAAGGGCAGACAGAAGGTGATATGGGCAATCAGCAACGTCCAAAACCCTAAAGGCATTTTCAAAGTAGCGTAGAGAATCAGTAAAGAAATCCCTGTCACAATATCAGGCGATAAAATGAGGATAAATATTAGGGTGTGCAATAATTTTTTTCCAACAAACTTATAGCGATAAAAATTCACTGCAGCCAAGGTGCCCAAAATTGTAGCAGAAGTGGCTGCGAGGGTCGCAATGATAAGCGATCTTATAGCAACAATTTGCAGATCTGTGTTTTGGAGCAAGGTTTCATACCAACGCCAAGTAAAATTGTGCCAGAGAAAAGAATAGGCAGAATCATTAAAAGAATATACAATTAATACAATGATAGGTGTATACAAAAATAGGTAGATACCCAAAAGATAGGTAAAACGTAAAAAGATACTCATCTTAAAGGTTCTCTTGCAGGAGAATTTTGCTTAACACGCCAATAGGCAAGCAGCATGATGCCCATGATGACAATCAACATGACACTTAAGGTTGAACCCATGGGCCAGTTACGTGCTGTTAAGAATTGATTTTGAATCATATTTCCCAGCAGCAAAGTTTTAGCGCCTCCTAAGAGATCGGGAATATAAAAGATAGTCATCGCAGGCAAGAAAACCAACATGCTGCCTGCTAAAATGCCTGGGAGGGTAAGAGGTAGGATGATTTTTGAAAATACATGATAGCGATTGGCCCCAAGATCTTTGGCTGCATCAATGAGATTTCGATCTAACTTTTCAATGTTTGCGTACAAAGGCAGCACCATCAAAGGAAAGAGACTATATACCAAGCCCACTAAAACGGCTGAATTTGTATATAATAATTGTATGGGCTCGGAAATAAGTCCTGTCCATAATAAGAAATTATTTAATAAACCATGTGTTTTTAAAATGGCAACAATGGCATAACTGCGGATAAGAGAACTGGTCCATAGCGGTATAATTACCAGTAACAATAGCATGCCGCGATGACGTTCTGGCATCCGCGTTAATAAATACGCGAAAGGAAAAGCCAGTACTAAACAGAAAAAGGTACATAGAAAAGCCAACCACAAAGAGCGTAAGAAAACTCTAAGATACATGATGTCGACGAGCGCAAGATAATTGTCCAAGGTGATTTGTAAACGGACAAGCTCAGTGTCTCCTGAGGCTAGGAGGCTTGTAATAAAGACAAGTAAACTAGGTATTAGCGCAAAAATACCCAGCCAAGCCCAAACGCTTGAGATTGAGAAATTTTGGAAAAAATCATCACGTTTCACGAGGCAAAATTACCTCCCAGTTAGGATGCCAATTTACCCAGACGTCTTCACCCAATTGGAAATCTAATTTTTCATCATCTTCATTAAAAAACTGGGTCGCCATCACTTTCTTTCCTGTTTTCAAACGAAGGACAAGATCCACGGTACTGCCTTTATAAGTCACTTGTTCAACAGTGGCTGGGTACATATTATGTGTGTCATCAATTTCGTTTAAACTCCAAACTTCCAGATCTTCAGGCCTTAGTAAAATATGTACATCCTGATTTGCAACAAAGCCTTTATTGTTTCTCAAAGTAAACTGTTTGCCTTCAATATTCAGGTTCAGAGTTTGTTTATCTGCATTCATGACTGTGGCATCAAAGACATTCACTTCTCCAATAAAGCTTGCCACATGTAGATTACGGGGTTCTTCATAGACTTCTCTGGGCGTGCCGACTTGTTCAATCAAACCATGATTCATGACAACAACACGATCAGCGGTTGAAAGTGCTTCTTCTTGATCATGCGTGACAAGAATGAAGGTAATCCCTAAGGTTGCTTGTAATTGTTTGAGTTCAAGTTGCATAATTTTTCGCAAACGATAGTCCAAGGAGCTTAAAGGTTCATCTAAGAGGAGGACCAAGGGTTTATTGACAACAGCACGTGCAATGGCAACACGTTGTTGTTGCCCTCCGCTTAACTGATTCGGTTTGCGCTTTGCGTAAGTATCGAGTTTGACGATGCGTAAAATGTCATGAACACGCTGAGTAATATCTGGTTTCGGGATCCCTTGGCAGCGTAAGCCGAAGGCGACATTGTCGAAAACATTCATATGCGGAAAAAGCGCGTAGCTTTGGAAGACGGTGTTTACATGTCTTAAATGGGGAGGTACCCCGACAACGTCTTTGCCATTGAGTAAAATTGAACCCTGGCTTGGGATCTCAAACCCAGAAATAAGACGAAGCAATGTTGTCTTTCCGCAACCGGAGGGGCCTAAGATAGTCAAGAATTCTTGGTTCTTGACTTCCAAGTCGATGTCTTGCAAGACGGGGTGTTCGTGGAAAAACTTAGAAACCCCTTTTAATTCAATAACGTTTATGTTCCTGCCTCCTATTAACAATCATGACAAATAGAGATCCTCTTTTGTGAGGACAAGATATCAAGAATTGCTTAAAAGGGAAAGTCTTTTTAGAAAGTCTGTGATTTTATCCATTCTTCAGCCAAGGCATTGATTTCCTTCACGGTCCGGTTTTCAGGATAAATAAGCGGTCCAATTTTTACCTGAATGGTCCCAGGTTTTTTAATGAAAAGTCCTCGAGGCCAGAATTGACCAGCATTGTGGGCAACAGGCAGAATGGGGTAGTGAGATGCCTTGGATAGGGCAGCGGCACTACGGGTAAAGGGTTTATTCACATTTGGTGCAATGCGAGTGCCTTCTGGGAAAATCACAACCCAGCGGCCGGCCTTCAGACGTTTGCTGCCGTCTCGCAGCAATTGAGTGATAGAACTTAAGCGTTTTCTCGTAATGGCAATGGGTTCGAGCAGGCTTAGGCCCCAGCCAAAAAAGGGGATAAATAATAATTCACGTTTTAAAACCCAACTTTGTTGGGGAAATAATACCTGCATGAAAATGGTTTCCCAGGTAGATTGATGGTTGCTGACAATAATTGCGTTTTGCTTAGGGATGTTTTGGCGGCCTTCAACCCGATAACCTAGTCCGCAGGTGACTTTTGCCCAGAAAATAAAGAAATGAGACCAGCGCGTGGTT
>CAZCHZ010000225.1:0-3135 GCA_964498615.1 uncultured Legionellaceae bacterium
TTATTTAAGTTCTGATTAGCGCCTCCTGCAGAATTTAATCCAGATGATCCGGCATTAAGCGTTATAGTCACAATACCACCTGAATTTGCTCCAGCATTTGCTATTGCCCTAAATTGCACTGGGTTTGCTGATTGCACATGACCCGTGAAAGTTAAATAACGCATATTAGGTTGACCTGAAACACCATCCATAAATTGGAAGACATCTCCTGCTAAAACTGCATTAGCATCTGATGCAGTAGCACCTGATGCGGTAATTTGAGTGACATTTTGGCCGGTAGGATCATTAGTTGATACAACCGTTAATGTTTGTGCATTAACACCAGTATTACCTGATACATGAATTGGCATTAAGTTTGATTGATAGTAATGGACTAAAGGTGTACCGAAATCCCCTACTTCCCATGACATGGCTATATCATCATTACGTTGTGGCACAAATTGATTTAATCCGTTACCGACAATGGCTGGAATGACAGAGTCTGGTAGGTAGAACTTAATACCTTCTGCAACAGAACCAAAGTTCTTGAAGAACATGATGGCCTGGGCTAATTGTTGGAATGAACTGATTTGCGTAGATCCATCGCCAAAGAATCTAAATGGGCCTGAAAAGCTATTGGTTGTTCCGTCAAGTTGACTAACAACTGCTGATGCCCAGTTAAGTGCAATGTTTGATTCAATTAAGTTTGCAAGTTCGGCAATTGCTGACTTACCAAACACACGCATGTAATCTTCTTCACCTTTTTCAAGATTGAAAATACGTTGCTGTGCTGTCACTGCAAACGATGTGTTATTAGATTGATCCGCAACTAATTGCAATACACGTTGTACGGCAGGCTCAAATGATGCAACCAAACCTGCTGCGGTAGTAAATCTTGGCGGTAAATCGAATGTAACACTTGATCCAAGGTTTGCTTGTATTTTGTCGAAGTCTTTAAAACGAGTATTAGCGGTTGAAATATGACAACATAAGTTTAAAAGCAAGCCCAATGATGAGCGCTGATATGTTGCTACTTGTTGCAATATATTACTTGGAAATACAGCCATGTAATTATCTCCTAACCATTTAATCCATTAATTGGTCGGATAATGACTGTGTTAGACCTTATACTTTTTCCTAAAATCAGTAACTGTCATAACACCATTATCCATACCGGCGTTAGAAGGTTTTAACTGACTTAGAGGTTCATTGGGCGTGCGTATTTTGGAAACTGATTCATTATCTTTAATCGATTGGGATAAACTTTTAGCTTGTTTGATTGCATCTTGCGGTGATCTCTGTGCAAGCGATTCTAGTATTTCCATCTTGAATCTATCTTTCCCTAATTCATACATAACATCCTGGGCGTTATCTACATAATCAGCCATCAGTTGTACGACATTTGGGAACCTTGCATATTGAATATCACCTGTAACGCTATCCCAATCTTGATACTTCTCCTTGCCCACATTGACTTTTTGCCAGAAGTTAGACACTGTCCTTTGTGCCATCTCTTCCTGAGATTTTGTCTGGGCTTCATTCACCCATTGATCGCGCAATCGTTGCGCTTCTTCAGCTGCAATCTTTCTGTAGCTACCCTCATCAAGACTCGTCCGGTTTTGAGGTTGATATGGTTCAGATAAGGAGGCTGACCCATACTTTTGTTCAACATATTGCGGTTGCGTGTCTTGCATCCTGCGATATGTATCAACTGCCTCATTTTTAACGCGCTTGACAATACTATCTACTTCAGATTGCTTAAAAGTCCGTTCACTAGCAGGTGAACTTGTTTCCGTTTGGTTCACAGCTGGTTGTGAGCTAGAAGCATCAGCGGTTCCAACGCTTCCTTCAATTCCCTCTGACATCTTTAAATTCCTTCTGACTATTACGCCGTCACGCTGGTGTTACCTTCACTTTTTACGTGCGTGAATCCACGTGCTATTACGCCGCAACGCTAGCTTAAGACTATCTAGCTAATAATTTCATTGCAAATTTTGATACAATTAAATACAATTATTTATATATTGATAATATATTTATATTCTATTACAAGGGATTACACATGATAGAATTACTAGGGAAGACGTATATCAATGAGAAGGAAGCATCTTTACGCTATAGCTATTCGAGGGATTGGTTTCGTAAATGTAGGTCGATGGGTGATGGCCCACCATTTTTAAAAATGCATGAAGGTAAAATACTTTATGACATTGAGGAAACAGATAAATGGTTCAAGGCCAATATGAAAAAATCTGATGATGTATAAAAAAAGCCGGTCGACGATACCGGCAATATTATTTTAAGGAGATTTACAATGAGTTTTCGGAATTCTGTGATTTTGCTTTTTCAGCATCATCAATAATTTTAAGCCAATATTTACAATCTTCAATAGCACCTGCATTTGCATTAGCATTAGCAAGAGCCATATCTTTTTGAATTTGTAATTCCGCTATTCGTTTTTCAATATCACTTTTATTCATTTTTAATCCTTAAGTTGTTACCTGAACTAAAGTAACAATAACTTGTACGCTACCAGCAGTATAATCATTTGCGCCACCGGTATACTGAAAGAAAATATCAGCACCAGCTGTACTTACCTGGCCTGCACTAACAGCAATTGGATTTCCAGTACCTCCCCAAAGAGTAAAAATAGGAGTTCCCAAAAGGGCTGCAGTAATACCAGCATTGTTAAAAACAAGTGTTCCATCAGAAACAGCTAATAATCTATCGCCAGCACCACCAGATAAACCAGTTGATGTTAGAACCTTAATATCTATTACGACAAATTGTGATGTTCCGGTTGGATGAGTAACAATATTAACTTTTCCCGCTGTTGCTAATTGCGTAAAAGTTAATGTTTTAAGCACAGAAAATGTAACAAGATTATTTGCTACATTACTTTGAGATTGCACAACATTAGCAGCAACAATTCCTGAATCTTGAATAGATCCTGCAGCATCGGATGCGGAAACCAAATGTCCAGATGTAAAACCGGAACCTGCTGTTGATGCAACATCTGCCAATGCAGCATTAGATGCAGCTTTTGCGTCTGCTGGTCCAAGCACTCCGCCATCTTGTATTGTACCAGCTGTTTCCGCTTCGGTAACCACATGACCTATAATAAACTCTGAACCTTCTTGTTTGTCTAATTTTTAA
>CAZCHZ010000226.1:0-3095 GCA_964498615.1 uncultured Legionellaceae bacterium
CATGTGTTAAGCATGCCGCCAGCGTTCAATCTGAGCCAGGATCAAACTCTTCAATAAAATTGTTTGCCCCAAGGGGCAATTCATATAAAGGTCGATTCCTAGCTATTCGCACTCATTACAAGTGCCCACACAAATTGCTTGGCTTCATATTTTTAAAGAACATTTCGAAAGAGAAACTATATTATCACCTTCGTAAACCCTGTCAACACCTTTTGAGGCCTTTTTTCACTTTAATTTAGAGCCCATAGGAAAGCCCAGGGGCTGATTAATTCAGGTGACTTTATGTCATGGCTATATTGTACAATAATTCATCTTAATTTTAAGGAGCATTATCATGAGTACACCTGCTTTCGATGCAGCAACGATCAATAAGATAAATGAGATAAAGGACAATGCCGAGGCAGCCTATCGAAAGCAAGAGATGCTTGCCTCGATGATGGTTGCAGATGCTAAACCCTACTACGAAGCTATGAATACTTACATCAATCAGCAAAGAGCTGCAAATAAAGATATAACTTTCACCCAAATTTTAGCCACAGACGGTGCCAAAAAAATTATGGCTGATTTTAGAGAAAGAACGGTGGGCAACACAACAACTACTTTCATGATCGATGACAAAACAGGGATTCTGAACCCTGGATTCAAGATGTCCAAAACATGCACAAGTTCTAGCACTCACACTCAGTCTTCTTCTAGGTCCAGTACGAAATTGAGGCTCTTTTAACTAAAATCTCTATCTTTGACGACCCAAACCATTTTAGTAGAGCTCTATAATGATCAGTTGCATTACAAAGAAATCGTTTTGTAAGCTACAAATTATGACACTGACGGCTTCTACAATGCTTCCTTTGGGAAGCCCTGCGCCAGATTTTACATTGCTTGATGCTATTACCGATCAAGAAAAAAGTTTAAGCGCTTTGAAATCCAAAAAAGGGACCTTGATTATGTTTATTTGTAATCATTGTCCTTTTGTGAAGCACGTCCAAGCAGAGCTTGTAAAGCTTAGCCTAGATTATCAAAAACAAGGCATTGCTGTCATTGCTATCAACGCAAATGATGCCGAACAATACCCGGAAGATTCTAAAGAAAATATGAAAATCATTGCCAAAAAACACCATTACCCCTTTCCCTACCTCTATGATGAAACACAAAAAATAGCCAAGGCTTATCAAGCAGCTTGCACACCCGATTTTTTTCTTTTTGATAGCGCATTAAAATGTGTTTATCGCGGTCAATTAGATGATTCCCGCCCCGGCAACAACAGTCCTGTCACTGGAAAAGATTTACGCCAAGCTTTAGATGCCCTTTTAAGCAGCAAGCCAATTTCTAAAAATCAAAAACCCAGCATGGGTTGCAATATCAAGTGGAAATCTTAATCCCTAGATAGTTTTAACTCCTCTAGAACCATCGGTAATATTGTAATTACACGGAAACTTATCAAAACCACGTTTGTCCAATAATAAGTCTTTATATATTGGACACTTTTTTATGGCAAAAAACTACAGTAAAGATGATTATCATGAATTAAACAAGTTAAAGGCCTTGGCTCGCGATAAAGCGCGCAGGCGCGACCTCGATGATTATTTGTTGGAACTTCAAACACGCTGGTTAAAGAATCAAGCAGAAAATTTTCCTCATTATATAAATATTGCTTTAAGAGAAGCTGTCAACATTCCTAACAATGAAGACAACATAGCATTACTACTGGATTATCAAATAGAGACACCACAAAAAGCAAAAAATCTTACACCTGCGCTGCCCGCAAATCAAGAGCAATTTTTGTATGACTTTCGAAAACATTTGATTGAATTAGATGAGTCACAGAACTTCGAAAATATTGAAGTACTATTTACTCATGGCATTACCCAGGAGCAAACCACAATCAAGCTCATCCAAGATGTTTTAAAGGATGCAATAAATCAAGGTCGCCATTCGAAAATATTGCCTTGTCTCAAAATGCTAAAAAAACATAATAAATATTTAGAAATACTAGCTAATTTCAAACTCGTCTTGCAAGTCCCCAAAAATCAAGACAATATTGCACCATTCTTAAACGTAATAGACAAGAGCCAAATAAAAAAAGAGCTTGAAGCGTTTCCAAATATTGACGCGGATAATAAACAATTTTTAGAAAGTTATTTGGCAAGAGATCTCGATGAAACAAATACAGACAGAGGCGCAGGTGCCTTTAAAATTGAAACTCCTCCAGATGTAAAAGTGGGCATACCTAAAAAAACAGCGCTTCAATGGGTTTATTTTATCTTCTTTGGATTTCTATATGAATCAATTACAGGTATTATTAAACGCGCCATCTCTTGGGGCTTTGCAATTCCTGGTTCGCTATTAGGTGTACTCGTTGTTGCAATAGCGAGAAGATGGCTTAAACCGAGTGACAAAGATACTCCACATGACAAACGAGCAAAAACTGAAATCTTAAATACAATATTTCCATGGAAAAATGCATCCATGTTTGGGGTGATAGCCAAACCGATTTTACCTGCAAGAATTGGCTTTGCTGCGGGAAGACCTGAAAGAGAACATGCAACGGCCTATTTTAATCACATTATCGAAACAAATAAAATTAAAAACGCAAATGATGTAAATATGCATTACTTGCGATTCAAGGTGCGTACCTTTGATTTTGCCAAACTCGATACCTTTGAAGTACGCCATGCATTTGACGAAGGCAATCCAGAAGCGGTGGCTGCGCAAAAATACATTATTAACTTTTGCGGAAACAACGAATGTTTTGAGCAGTATGCAAGAAATTTAATACATGACGCAAGAAAATTAAATTGTAACACAATAGGTTTTAATTATCGTGGTGTGGGAGACAGCACAGATCCCAGTTTGTTTTTAGAATCTGACGATTTAGTAAACGATGGCATTGCACAAGTACAAAGATTGTTGGATATGGGGGTAAGGCCCGAGAATATCACCCTAAAAGGACATTCTATAGGCGGGGCTATTTCAAGCCGAGTCGCCAAACATTTTCAAGAACAAAGTATAAGCCTTTTTATTTTTAATTACCGTTCATTTTCTACTCTCACCAAGCAAATGCACGGGATCACCGAAAAGAAAATACAAATGTTCTT
>CAZCHZ010000227.1:0-3095 GCA_964498615.1 uncultured Legionellaceae bacterium
ATTTTTGACTTGAATCAAAACTATTTTTACAAAATTTTTCATAATGTTGCGCTAACCGATTGGCCTTTGTTTCAAGAGACAATCACTAACATAAATGCCATACATTCTACCATAGCATCAACAAGGTGGCATTCTCTCGCAAAAAAAGTTGCTACCACTCTATGGGTTTCAAAATTATCACACATGTTAGGAACACAACGCACTATCCAAGCACCTGGTGCATTGGGCAAGCTGCGCGGTCTTTTAAACAAAATAAAACTTCCAGCACCATTTGGTGGACAAATAGTTCCTGGATTAACCGTAAAAAAGGTTAAAGATACGGATGATGATCCCAATAAAATCATTAAAATTATTGTAGAATTTTTAGTGTATGAAACACTTATTAAACATCTTGTCCAAAAAAATTTGGACGAGTAGTAAAAAGCGGAGACTTCTATGAACATACGTTTTGTGTATCAGATGGTTATTGTTACTACAGCTTTGGCTGGCAACCTTATTGCCATGGAACGCGAACAACTATCTAAATCGCATTGGGAACCGGGCCAGAAACCAGTATCAACACATGTAAAACTTCGACGAGTTCTTTCAGCCCCATTACCCTTTAATAAAAAACAAAAAATAACTGATACAAAAACAAAGTCAGAAAAAACACGACGTAGGCAGGAGCCAACAGATAATCAGGAATTTGCAAATTTATATAGCCTCTTGGAACTATATGGCCCCGAACATGACCAGAGCATCTGTCAGAAAATGGAACCATTTTTAAGTGACACGACCGTTAATTTAAAAACAGCAATACTCAGAACCCTCTTGTTTCCAGCCATTATCAAAGGGCACTTACAAGTAGTACAACTTTTGCTTAACAAGAATGCAGACCCTAATATAACCGACGCAAAAAAAACAACACCCTTATATCATGCTTTTTTCAACAAACACATAGAAATTGCTCAGCTTTTACTAGAAAACCGTGCGCAATTAACAACAATAAATCAAATACATGTAATAAATGTTCTCAATGATAAATATGGCAAAGAAAGCGCTATATATATAAAAGCTTTATCTTATCTCGACAAAGAATTTAACAATCTCATGGAAGCCACATGGCCCAAAGATACGCAGTTAAAAACAATGGTTAATTTATTCAACAATCTTTCGATTGAAACCAAAGAGAATTACTTTAACATACTGCAGGAATGGCTACTGAGAAAATGGGTTGCTTGGTTGCTATGTGCCTTTACAGAACCCCGCCATGTACCGATGAAAGAAGAAAGTAAAGATGCGCCAATAAAGGGAAAGAGTAGATGGGGCAACTTTTTAAAAAAAGTACACATACACTCTGGGCACCATGAAATAACTCCCGTATTTTTCCCAACAACATTATCTGGCAAAGTTAATTATATCTCAAAAAATAATCAGAACCCTGCATACAATATTGTAAGCATCATTGCAACGTTTCTTGTACTTGATACTTTAAAGCTAATCAATAGAGACATGGACAAGTAACTACCCCTTAAGCAATAAAGCCAGCTCTTTCAAGCTTGGCTTTATTGCTTAACCGTTAAATTTTGCATATACTAAATTAGTAATTTTTTTAGAAAAACCCTCTATGTAATACATTTTGTATGAGCAACACAAAGCGAGCTTGGAACGATTTTGATGTAATTGTTGTCGGTGGTGGACATGCTGGCATTGAAGCTGCTTATGCCGCTGCTCGTATGGGTTCTCGCACGTTAATGATAACACTCAATCCTGACCGCATTGGTCACATGCCTTGCAACCCTGCTATTGGTGGCATTGGCAAGGGACATATCGTTTTTGAAATTAGTGCACTTGGCGGTCTAATGCCTCAGCTGTGCACGAAAACCTATTTACAAGCCCGTATGCTCAACACACGCAAAGGTCCTGCTGTACATGGATTGCGATTGCAAATTGATAAAATTGCTTACAATCAATTGAGCAGACAAATGCTCGCCGGGACAGAGAATCTAACGCTTGCTATGGGAATGGTTGATGATATCATCCTTGAAAATGGCAATGTTAAAGGCATTAGAACACGCGAAGGGGCATGCTATACTTCGCCCACCGTCGTGCTCACCACAGGCACCTTTTTAAATGGACTTATTCATGTGGGCCAAACAAACTATTCTGCAGGAAGACAGGGCGAAGAACCTTCTATCACCCTTGCCAGTTTTATCAAAGGCCTCAACCTCTCTATGGGGCGTCTAAAAACAGGCACGCCACCGCGCCTATTACGATCAAGCTTAGATTTCTCCCTTATGGAGCACCAAGGATCTGATTCACTTGACTATTTATTTGAGTTTACCCCGCACAAAGTACAAGGAGTCTTACCGTGCTATATAACTCACACTAGCACGGCAACGCATGATATTATCCGCAAAAATGCGCATCTCTCACCTATTTATAGCGGCAAAATAAAAGGCACAGCTCCTCGTTACTGCCCTTCTATTGAAGACAAAGTTAATCGTTTTGCCGACAAAGAAAGTCATCATGTTTTTGTAGAACCAGAAAGCGCTTCCAGTGAAGAAATGTATCCAAACGGATTATCTACCTCACTACCTTTTAATGCGCAACGCGATTTTATTCGCACTATTAAAGGCTTTGAAGAAGCAATCATTGCTCGGCCCGGCTATGCTATAGAATATGATTTTGTTTTGCCAAACCAACTTCACCATACGCTAGAGCTTAAAGCAGTACCGGGATTATTTTTGGCGGGCCAAATTAACGGTACTACCGGCTATGAAGAAGCGGCAGGTCAAGGCATCATTGCTGGTATTAATGCAGCCCTTAAGGCCGCGAGGAAACTTCCCTTTGTTATGGATAGATCAGAAGGATATATTGGAATTATGATCGATGACCTCGTCACGCTTGGTGTTGATGAACCCTATCGCATGTTCACTTCGCGCGCCGAACGGCGTTTAATTCTTCGTCAAGATAATGTTTTTATGCGACTGGGAAAAACTGCGCACAACTTAGGACTTATCTCTGAGGAACGATATCAAGAAATCAAACAAGAAAAAGAAATTATCACAGAAACGGTTAAACAGCTAAGACAAGGCAATAAGGAAATCGAAATA
>CAZCHZ010000228.1:0-3087 GCA_964498615.1 uncultured Legionellaceae bacterium
GAATAACTTTAACGTATTTCTTTTGGGCTTAGATCGCAATTTAATTATATAGAAATCAAGCTATATTGCAAAACAAGATTGTACAATTAGTCTTGGCTTGAGGAGAGTAAATGGATGACTTCCTCATCGCTCACTTGTGTGAAATTTTCAAAGAATTGACCAACAGCACCAAAATAGGATGGAATATCCAGTAACACCATTTCGTCTACCAAGGGAAGAATTTTGTTAACACTTTCTCTGGACGCCACAGCGGCAGCGACAATGATTTTCTCTGGATCTTGAGTCCGCACTTCCTCAATGGCACTTAATGTGGTTGCGCCCGTGGCAATGCCATCATCAACAATAATGACTATGCGATCCTTGTAGTTTTGATCTTTAAGACCATATTTTTGTTGTCGCGCTTTAAGCGTCGCGAGTTGTTTTTCTGCAGCAGCTTTAATATAAGATTCTGAAATATGATACTCTTTTAAATAGGGCATTCTTTGAATATGTCCAGAAAGACCAATGGCGCCAATGGCAAATTCTTCGTTTTCAGGAGAGGGAATTTTATGTACAAGCACAACACCAAGTTCTCCTGATAATCCCTTGGCAATGTGTGACGCCATGGGAACAGCACCTCTCGGAATACCCAGCACAAGTGGATTTTTGCCTTGATAATGGTTTAATTTTTCTAGGAGACGAACAGCTGCTTCTTCTCTATTTTTCAACATCATACAAATATTCCATTATTTTGATTCACTGCTCCCACGCGCTTTTTGACTATTATCTACTGCATTTCCATTATTTTCTGGATGGCTTAAGGCTTCGGAAGCAATTAAAATCTGTGAGGCTTCAATGGCTTGTGTTGCTTGATTGTAAAGGGGTCTTATTTCTCTTTTCCTAAAATTGGTAACATTGGGTTGATACTCTTCCCATTCTTCTTTATCTTTTTCAAGTCTTTGTTGATTGTTTTCTAAAATTTCTTCTAGATTGAGATATTCCTTGTCACTTTGTTCTGTGCCAACAGCAAGCAAAGTTTTAAGTTCGGTCAAACGCTTTTCAATGGCACTGGTTCTGGTTATTTTTTCTTGAATTTCTTTAATAATTTTGGGTAGTTCTGGACTCATTCTAATAATGTCAGTATTGGCGGTTTCTAAATCAACTAAATGCTGTGTAAGATTTTGAAATTCTTTTTCAATACGGGTATGTTCTTCAGCAGTGCTGACAATATTTAATTGTTTTTCCTGTGCTTTGATGAGTGGTACTAAGGCCGCAATTTGCATTTGAATATGACTTTGTGCTTTACGGAAAAGTCTTCGCATTCTGTCAAAATGCTCAAGTTCAACGCTCATTTTTTCCATTAAGGCATCCCATTCAGCCTTGAGCTTAGCAATTTTTGTTTCAGATTTACTTTTTGACATAGATCCAGGCTCTCGTGTCCAGAACTGCTTCTTATTAGTATATCTAACTTTTAGTAAGATATCTTGAATCCATACATGATAGGTCAAAATACATTCAACACTATGCTAAGATTGATAGGTAGGTACTAGAAAGACTCTTGACATGCAGGAGGCAAGGATGGCTGTTGTTTGGATTATCCTGGGACTCATTTTACTAGGATTAATCTTTCTTTATATCTCAGATCGTTATCAAAAGCTGCATACGATATTGCGCAACTATCCTATAGTAGGTCATTTTCGCTATATTTTTGAAGAACTCGGTGTTTATTTTCGGCAGTTTTTGTTTGCAAACGATAGAGAAGAATTGCCTTTTAATCGTGCAACACGTTCTTTAATTTATAGGTCTGCCAAGGGCAAAGATACAACCATTAGTTTTGGTTCTACGCGTGATTTACGCCCAACAGGCAGTATTTTTTTTGTAGATGCGCCTTTTCCCACCTTGGGTGAAAATGCCACAGAAACACTTCCGGTTACCATTGGTCCATATTGCAAAATGCCCTATACAGCAAATTCCATTTTTAATATTTCTGGGATGAGTTATGGATCAATTTCTAAAGCTGCCGTCTTAGCATTATCACTGGGTGCAAAAGAAGGTGGCTGTTGGTTAAATACCGGTGAAGGCGGTGTTTCTCCTTTTCATTTAGAAAGTGGTTGTGATCTCGTTGCCCAAATTGGTACGGCGAAATATGGTTTTTGTGATTTAGATGGAAAATTAAGTGATGAAGCATTAAGAGGAATCGCGCTCTATCCACAAATTAAAATGTTTGAATTAAAGTTAAGTCAGGGTGCAAAGCCGGGGAAAGGAGGCATTTTACCCGCAGTAAAAGTAACGCCTGAAATTGCAGCTGTGCGTTTCATTCAACCTTATCATGATTCTATTAGTCCCAATCGACATCCTGAAATTAGCAATGTTTCAGAATTATTAGACTTTATTGAACATATTCGTTTAGTGACAGGTAAGCCCACAGGCTTTAAAACAGTATTAGGCAGTTATGAATGGTTAGATGATCTCTGTTTAGAAATTATCAAACGAGGCATAGAAAAAGCACCTGATTTTATTACACTCGATGGCGCTGAAGGTGGCAGTGGTGCTGCACCACAAAGTTTAATGGATTATATGGGTTTACCCATTGCAGAAGGTTTACCGGTATTGGTGGATACCTTAATAGAATATAATTTGCGCGATCGCATTAAAGTGATTGCCTCTGGAAAATTAGTGACACCTGCAGATGTTGCTTGGGGTTTATGTGTGGGTGCAGATTTTGTGGTATCTGCCAGAGGTTTTGCATTTGCACTAGGTTGCATACAAGCATTAAAATGTCATACCAATAATTGCCCCACAGGAATTACGACACATCAACCACATTTAGTAAGAGGCTTAGATCCAACGGCTAAAGCGGTGCGCGTTGCCAATTATGTGAAAAGTATTCAGTATGAAACAGGGGTGATTAGTCATTCTTGTGGTGTGACAGAACCCAGAAGCTTGACAAGAAAACATGCGCGTATTGTGACGCAAAATGGCGTATCTGTTCCCTTATCAGAAATATATCCCGACAAAATACCGGGTGCTAAATTACTATAATCCGTCATCCTCGCGAAAGCGGGGATCCAGGATCCTAAAACCTGGATTCCCGCTTTCGCGGGAATG